>JBEGTA010000328.1:0-4383 GCA_041179665.1 Pseudomonadota bacterium | reverse complement strand
GCATGGTCGATGTCAATGCTGGTGATCACGGCGCAGTCGGCGTCGATGATGTTGACCGCGTCCAAGCGTCCCCCCAAGCCCACCTCCAAGATCGCCACATCCAAATTGGCCTGCGACATCATGTGCAAAATGGCCAAGGTGCTGAATTCAAAATAGCTCAAGCTGATGTCGCCGCGCGCGGCTTCAACCACCGCAAAAGCGTCGGCAAAGGCGTCGGCAGAGGCCGACTCGCCATGCAAGCGGCAACGCTCTTCAAAGTGGACCAAATGGGGTGAGGTGTAGACGCCGGTGCGGTAACCGGCCTGCAGCAAAACAGCCTCCAACATGGCGCAGGTGGAGCCTTTGCCGTTGGTGCCTGCCACGGTGATCACTGGGCAATCAAAACTCAAAGCCATCTTGGCTGCGACGGCTTTGACACGCTCAAGCCCCATGTCAATGGCCACGGGGTGCAGTTGTTCGGCCCAGTTGAGCCATTCCTGTAGAGTCTTCATAGGCGGCGATTGTCGCCCACTCTTGTTTGATTGACCTTCAGAAACCCCATGCACCCCATTGTTTACGGCATTCCCAACTGCGACACCGTCAAAAAAGCCCGCACCTGGCTGGCCGAAAACGGCATAGAAGCCCCTTTTCATGACTTTAAAAAACAAGGCGTCCCTGCCCCAGAACTGGACAAATGGCTGTCGGCGGTGGGCTGGGAAACCTTGCTCAACCGCAAAGGCACCACTTGGCGAAAACTCGAACCCCAAGTGCAAGACGGCGTGACCGACAGCCACAGTGCCAAGCAAGTCATGTTGGCCCACGCCAGCACCATCAAGCGCCCGGTGATTGTTTGGCCGAGTGGGCAAGTGACCGTCGGCTTTTCGCCCGAGACATGGCCCAAAAAATGACCCATGAAAAGGCCCCGCTATGCCAGATGACCACGAGCTTTGGGACTAACGGCTAAGCAACGCGCCGGGTCATTCTGGCCGTGTAACTTCTTGTCACAAAACTTTACTTTTGCACACGCACACCAAGCTGGACTCGGGCATAAACTGCCGCTCAGATTGACTTCGAACTTGGACCGCATGAAAACAATCGCTATCGCCAGTTTGTTGTGCTTGAGCACCGTTGGGGCCGCCGCCCAAGAGGTCGGTCAAGTGACCTCGCGCACCCCCGTCTACCAACAAGTGGCCATGCCGCGCCAAACCTGTACGCCAAGCGTGGCTGTCGTGCCAGCACAAAACTCGGGGGGCGGGGCCCTCATTGGGGCAATAGCCGGAGGGTTGATTGGCAGCCAATTCGGTGGGCGCGACAGCCGCGGCATCGCCACCATGGCCGGCGTGATCGGTGGCGCGGTCATTGGTGACCGGGCTGAAACCCAAAATAACACCACGCTCCCCAGCACCACCTGCACCACTCAAACGGTCTACGAGAACCGCTTGGTGGGCTACAACGTGGTCTACGAATATGCAGGCAAGCAATACCAAGTGCAATTGCCACAAGACCCGGGCCCCACTATTTCGTTGCAAGTCACCCCGGTGGGTTCGCCGCGCGCAGAGCCCCACTTCAACAGCCAGACCATCACCTCTGGCCCAACCAGCGCTGCCGCACCCGTGACGGTGATCCAAGAATCGCGCGTGGTGTATGTGCCCACACCCGTGTACCGCAGCTACCCACCGGTGTACTCCCACATCGACCGACGGGATGTCTGGAGCAGTCACCACAGACACTCTCATTGGCGCTGACAGCGTCACAATGTCCGTTTCGGGCCCAGCAAGCTGAACGGACCAGCGGACTGCCCTAAAATGGGGGGCTTGTTAGAACAAAAGGGCGTTTCAAGACGCCCTTTTCCATCGCTGCGGGCATTCCCGCTTCAGGAAACACCACCCATGACTACCGAAAAAATCGACGGCGTCTCCGTCAACACCAAAGCCAATGTTTACTTTGATGGCAAATGTGTCAGCCACGGCCTGACCTTGGCCGATGGCACCAAACTGTCGGTGGGCGTGATCTTGCCCTCCACCCTGACCTTCAACACCGGCGCACCTGAAATCATGGAATGCGTCGGCGGCTATTGCGAATACAAGCTCGACGGCAGCTCAGACTGGGTCAAGTCCAGCGCGGGTGAAGAATTCAGTGTTCCCGGCAACTCCAAGTTCGAGATCCGCGTGACCGAGCCCTACCACTACATCTGCCACTTCGGTTAATCCGAGCGCTGCACCCATAGACATGAGCACCATTCTGCAAAATCTGCCCAAAGGGCAAAAAGTTGGCATCGCCTTTTCGGGCGGTTTGGACACCTCAGCCGCCCTGTTGTGGATGAAGCAAAAGGGCGCTCTGCCCTACGCCTACACCGCCAACTTGGGCCAGCCCGACGAATCGGATTACAACGAAATTCCTCGTAAAGCGATGGAATATGGCGCTGAAAAAGCCCGCTTGGTCGACTGCCGCACCCAACTCGCGCACGAAGGCATCGCCGCCATTCAATGCGGTGCTTTTCACATCAGCACCGGGGGCATCACCTACTTCAACACCACACCGCTGGGCCGGGCCGTGACCGGCACCATGCTGGTGGCCGCGATGAAGGAAGACGACGTCAACATCTGGGGCGACGGCAGCACTTTCAAAGGCAACGACATCGAGCGCTTTTACCGCTACGGTTTGTTGACCAACCCCAGCCTGAAGATCTACAAACCTTGGCTCGACCAATTGTTCATCGACGAGCTCGGTGGCCGCGCTGAAATGTCAGCTTTCATGACCGCCAACGGCTTTGGCTACAAGATGAGCGCCGAGAAGGCCTACTCCACCGACAGCAACATGTTGGGTGCCACGCACGAGGCCAAAGACCTCGAGAGCTTGGCCAGCGGTATGAAGATCGTCAACCCCATCATGGGTGTGCCTTTCTGGCGCGACGACTGCGTCGTGAAGGCCGAAGAAGTGAGCGTGCGCTTTGAAGAAGGCATGCCCGTGGCCCTGAACGGCGTGGAATACGCCGACCCCGTCGCGCTGTTCTTGAAAGCCAACGAAATCGGTGGCCGTCACGGTTTGGGCATGAGCGACCAGATCGAAAACCGCATCATCGAAGCCAAGAGCCGTGGCATTTACGAAGCCCCCGGCATGGCGCTGTTGCACATCGCTTACGAGCGTTTGGTCACTGGCATTCACAACGAAGACACCATCGAGCAATACCGCATCAACGGCCTGCGTTTGGGCCGCTTGTTGTACCAAGGCCGTTGGTTTGATCCACAGTCCATCATGCTGCGCGAAACCGCCCAACGCTGGGTGGCACGTGCTGTGACGGGCGAAGTCACGTTGGAATTGCGCCGTGGCAACGACTACAGCATCCTCAACACCGACAGCCCCAACCTCACCTACGCGCCTGAGCGTTTGAGCATGGAAAAAGTGGAAGACGCGCCGTTCAGCCCGCTGGACCGCATTGGCCAACTCACCATGCGTAACCTCGACATCGTGGACACACGCGGCAAGCTGGGCATCTACTCGCAAAGTGGTTTGTTGCAACTGGGCAAAGGCGACCACTTCTTGAGCCTGTCCAACGACAAGCAAGGCTAAGCCATGAGCGCCCTCCCCAACTGCCCCCAATGCGGCTCGGACCTGACCTACGAAGACGGCAGCCTTTTGGTCTGCCCCGTCTGCGCCCATGAATGGAACGCCGCCGACAGCGCTGCCGCCGAACCCGCCGAGCGTGTCTGGAAAGACGCCCACGGCAACGTGCTGCAAGACGGTGACACCGTGACTTTGGTGAAAGACTTGAAGATCAAAGGCTCGTCCTCGGTCGTCAAAGTGGGTACCAAGGTCAAAAACATCCGCTTGATCGATGGCGACCATGACATCGACTGCAAGATTGACGGCTTTGGCCCGATGCAGCTCAAGACGGAGTTTGTGAAGAAGGCTTAAAGCCCTCGACGCCTCAAAGAAAAAGCGACCGACAAGGTCGCTTTTTTCATGCACGCTCGGCGCTTAAACCACCACTGGCTCCGGCTCCAATCGAATCCCAAAGCGCTCGTACACGCTGGTTTGAATGGCTTTGGCCAGCGTCATCACCTCACCGCCGGTGCAAGGATGCTCGGTACCACCCACATTGACCAAGACCAAGGCTTGTTTCTCGTACACGCCAGCGTTGCCCACGGTTTTGCCTTTCCAGCCGCAGGCGTCAATCAGCCAGCCTGCCGCCAATTTGATGCGGCCATCGTCCAACAGATAGTGCACGACCTTGGGATCGCGCGCGATGATGTCATCGCACTGGTCTTGCGTGACGGTGGGGTTTTTGAAGAAGCTACCCGCATTGCCAATGACTGCAGGGTCTGGCAGCTTGGCTTGGCGTATCGCGCACACCCATTCAAAAATTTGTTGCGCTGTGGGTTGGCTGATGCCCGTCTCGGCCAT
>JBEGTA010000327.1:0-15548 GCA_041179665.1 Pseudomonadota bacterium | reverse complement strand
GAAAGTTAAACGGCGTGATGCCCGCCACCACGCCCAAGGGCTGGCGCAGCGTCCAGTTGTCGATGCCGGTCGAAACTTGGTCGGTGAAGTCGCCCTTGAGCAGCTGAGGGATGCCGGTGGCGAATTCCACAATGTCAATGCCGCGCGAGACCTCGCCCTGCGCGTCGGTGAACACCTTGCCGTGCTCGGCGGTGATCATGTGGGCCAGTTCGTCTTTGTGCTGGTTCAACAGCTCGAGAAACTTGAACATCACGCGGGCACGGCGCAGTGGCGGTGTGTCGGCCCAAGCCGGAAAGGCGGCTTGCGCAGCGGCAACTGCCTTGGCCACTTCGGCGCTGTTGGCCAGTGCCACGCTGCCGGTCACGGCACCGGTGGCCGGATTGGTCACGGGTTGGCTGCGACCCGAACCCATTGGGACGACTTGGCCGTTGATGAAGTGGCCGATGTTGGAAATGCTCATGTGTAGCTCCCGATGGGCTTGTGCGAGGGTGTGCACAAATGGTTAAAAGGAAGTGCAGTTTAGGTAACGCTGCCAACCCTCACAAGACCATAATCTTGAATTGATTGTTCAAAATGGTGAACAATACACCGATGGATGAGCAAAAAATCAACACCCTCTGGACCCATTTGCACTGGCTGAGTGTGCTGGCCCAACAAGGCAGCTACACCGCAGCGGCAGCTCGCTTGGGGGTCAGCAAAGCGGCCATGAGCCAGCGCATTGCTGAACTGGAGCGCGCGGCCAAAGTCACCTTGGTGCAGCGCACCACCCGAAGCCTGCGCCTGACCGAGGCTGGGCAAAAGTTGGTGGACGACACCCGAACGTCTTTTGAGCAGATTGAGCAGAGTTTTTCTCGGGTGCGCGACATGGCCGCGCAGCCCAGCGGTTTGTTGCGCGTGACCGCACCGGTGGCTTTGGCGCGGCAACAACTGGTGCCGTTGCTGGCCGACTTTTTGCGCGACTTTCCAGAAGTGCGGATCGAGTTGGATTTGTCGGACCGCCTGAACGCGCTGGCCACCGAAGGCTTTGATCTGGCCATTCGCCACACCGCCCGCCCGCCGGATACCCATGTCGCTTGGGCGTTGTGTGGCACTGAGTCGGTGCTGGTGGCGACCCGCGCATATTTGCGCAAGCAGGGTGAGCCGCAAAAGCCGGCTGACTTGGCGACCCACAACTGCTTGCACTATCCGCGCTCGCAAGACACGCCGGCCTGGACCTTTGAGCCGCGAAAGGTTTCCCGTTCAGCCGAGCGCATCACGGTGCCGGTGATGGGCAATTTGGCGGCCAACAACAGCGAAGCCCTGCGCGAAGCCGCACTCACGGGCGCAGGCATTGCGCTTATGCCCGACTTCAGCGCGCAGGCCGCGTTAAGACAAGGCAAGTTGGTGCGTGTGTTGCCCGACTGGAAACCCGTGGGCGCATTTGCCGAAACGATTTACGCCATTCGCCCCTATGCACCCCATGTGCCTCGCGCCGTGACGGCACTGGTAAACCATTTGAAAGCGGCGTTGGCTCAGGGATTTTCAGACGCCGTTTGAGGTCCATCGGACCTGTTATTGGGCAAAAGCTGTCAGCGAGATTCGCAGGTTGCGGGGTGGCCGTTAGCGCCCGGCTAACACTGGAAATAATTTGTGCAATCCATCGGCCATGACTTCAACCGCCAGCGCAGCCAAAATCAGACCCATGAGCCGAGTCATCACATTGATGCCGGTTTTGCCCAAGACACGGGCAATGGGGGTGGCCAACGAAAAGCACAGCGCAGTGGCCAGCGCAATGACCACGCCGTAGCCGACCAGGGTGCCCAACTGCGCAAAATTTTTCGCTTTTTCGGCGTAGATCACCACGGTGGACATGGTGGCAGGGCCGGTGAGCAGGGGGATTGCCAAGGGCACCACGGCAATTCTGGCCCCTACGGCAGCTTTGGCCTCCGCGTCGTGCACCTCGTCCGTATTGGCTCGAGCCTCGCTTGTTTGTGCGTTCAGCATGGCCAAGGCGGCAGTCAGCAGCAACAAGCCACCACCGACCTGAAAGCTGGCCAGTGAAATGCCAAAAAATTCCAGAATTTGCAGGCCCACCAAGGCGCTCACTGCGATCACGACAAACGTTGAAAAAGACGAAACCAAAATGGTCCGCTGTCGTTGCGCCCGACTGAAGCCCTGGGTGTAGTGGATGAAAAATGGCACGATGGCCAAGGGGTTGACGATGGCCAAAAGGGTGATGAGTGGTTTGAAATCCATGCCGCGATTGTGACCTGCGCTTGCGGCCAACGTCCAATGATGGGCGTCAAACTGCCGGTGTACGCCGACGGAACATGCTCCAACCATCCATCTGCAATACCTTGTCCCCATGCTGGTTGAACATTTCCCACAGGTTGCGTGTCATGCCGACATCAGGGCGTTTGCTCATGGGTTTGGTCTCGAGCAATGTGCTTTGCAAGCGCAGCGTATCGCCGGGATAGACCGGCTTGAGCCATTTGATGCCTTCCAATCCAGGCGAGCCCAGGCTGGAGGTTTCGCACAGGAAATGGGTCACCATCAACCGCATGGCCATCGAGCAGGTGTGCCAGCCACTGGCTGACAGGGCGCCAAAGACCGAGGCTTTGGCCGCTTCGTCGTTCAGGTGAAAGGGTTGTGGGTCAAACTGTGTGGCGAAGGCGATGACTTCTTCGCGGGTTGGGGAGATGGTGCCGAGGTCGCGCACCTCGCCCACCGCAAAATCTTCCCAGTAATACTTGATTTGTGGCATCAGCGGCCTCCCGAAACGTCCAAGAAACTCATGGTGGTGTAGCTGGCGCTGTCGCTCAGCAACCAGACGATGGCCTCGGCCACTTCTTCCGCGCTGCCTCCCCGCTGCGCGGGCACCAAATGTTGCAAGTCTTTGACGCGGTTGGGCAGTCCGCCCGAAGCATGAATGTCGGTTTCAATCAGGCCGGGCCGCACCGCGTTGACACGAATCCCTTCGGCCGCGACTTCTTTGGCCAAGCCGATGGTGAAGGCATCGATGGCGCCTTTGGCCGCCGCATAGTCGACGTATTGACCGGGCGCGCCCAGCCGGGCGGCGGCACTGGACACGTTGACGATACTGCCGCCTTCACCGCCGTGGCGGGTGCTCATGCGGCGAACCGCTTCACGGGCGCAGATCAAACTGCCAATTACATTGATTTCGAACATGCGCTTCCACCGCGCGACGCTCATCTCGTCCACGCGGGCGGTCATGTCGACCACTCCCGCGTTGTTGACCAGGCCTTGCAGGCGGCCCATTTTGGCGTCGATGTGCTCAAACATGCGCAGCACTTGCGCTTCGTCGGCTACATCCGCTTGGATGGAAATCGCGTGTCCCCCCGAGGAGCGAATTTGGCGGACCACTTCGTCGGCAGCCAGCGAGTTGGCGGTGTAGTTCACCGCCACCGACCACCCTTGTTGTGCCGCCAAAAGGGCTGTTGCTGCTCCGATGCCCCGGCTGCCGCCGGTCACCAACAAGACCTTGTTCATCGTCTGTCTCCTGCAAAATTTGTTCTGTCGGTTAAAACCGTTATCGCTTGCAAAGATTACACAACAGACAAGGAGCCCCTATGGGTCGCACAGTGGACTATTACTTCGCACCGCAAAGCCCTTGGGCGTATTTGGGGCATCAGCGACTGGCCGAGATCGTGCAACGCACAGGCGCTGCCTTGCGTGTCATGCCGATTGATTTGGGGGGCAAGGTGTTTCCGATTTCGGGCGGCTTGCCGTTGGGCCAGCGCGCGCCACAGCGACAGGCCTACCGCTTGGTTGAGCTGAAACGCTACGGCCAGTATTTGAATGTGCCCTTGAACGTGAAGCCCAAGTATTTTCCGGTCGGTGGCGACGACGCGGCACGTTTGATCATTGCCGCCGATCTGGCCCACGGCGCGGTCGCTGCCATGGCTATTGCTGGTGCCATTTTGGCGGCTTGCTGGGCGCAAGAGCGCAACATGGCCGATGACAAAGTGCTGGCCGAGTTGCTGCATGAGCAAAAGTTGCCGGCCAGTTTGCTCGAGCAGTCGCACAGCCAAGCGGTGCAGGTGCGTTACGAAACTTATACCCAAGCCGCCATTGATGCGGGCGTGTTTGGTGCGCCCAGTTATGTGGTGGATGGCGAGATTTTTTGGGGCCAAGACCGTCTCGATTTTGTTGAACGAGCCTTGGCTTGATGCAGCCCACTTTTTGAACGCAGGAGAAAGCTATGGGAACGATGGTGAATTTGACATCAGCCGATGGCACCCAGGTGCCCGCCTATGTGGCTCAGCCTAAAGAGGCGCCAAAGGGGGCTGTGGTGGTGTTGCAAGAAATTTTTGGCGTGAACAGCCACATTCGCGAAGTGGCCGATGGCTATGCGGCCGAGGGGTATTTGGCGGTTGCGCCCGCCACCTTTCAGCGTGTCCAGTCGGGCGTTGAGTTGGGTTATTCAGAGGCCGACATGGGCGTGGGCTTTGGCTATAAAACCGCTGTGGAGGCGTTGCCTGAACCTGGTGTGTTGCAAGACATTCAAGCGGCGATTGATCACGCTGCCGCCGCATCGGGCGGCAAGGTGGGCATCGTGGGGTATTGCTGGGGCGGCCTGTTGACGTGGCGTGCCGCTTGCACCTTGCGGGGCTTGAGTGCGGCCGTGCCTTATTACGGCGGCGGTGTCACGACCGAAGCCGAAATCGCTCGCCAGCCTCAAGTGCCGGTGCTGGCCCACTTTGCTGAAGAAGACAAGTGGATCCCGATGCCCTCGGTGCACGACTTCAAACAGGCGCATCGCGAGGTCACGGTGTGGACATACGCGGCGCACCATGGTTTTAACTGCGACCAGCGTGGGGCTTGGCATGCGCCTTCGGCCCAGTTGGCGCGTACCCGCACCTTGGCGTTTTTCGCAGAGCATTTGGCCTGAGCCGAGCCTGACCTGCGCAGCAACACAGCTGCAAGGTGAGGGTTGGAAAGCGCGGGTTGAAAGCGCTGGATGGGGCAGGTTTGGGTGGGGTGGGGGTGAGGTGGGGGTTAGTCGCCGGTACGGGCGAGGTAGCGTTTGCGCCAAAACACCAAGCCCATCGTCAAGGCGATGAGCCCCATGCTGCCCAAGGCCCACCAAAAACCACTGGCTTGGTGAAGCCAAGGCATGAATTCGAAGTTCATGCCAAAGACGGCGGCAATCAGGTTGAGGGGCAAAAAAATCGCGGTCAATGCGGTCAGGGTGCGCATGATGTCGTTGGTGCGGTTGCCTTGCAAATTGAAATGCATTTGCACCGCCGTCTCGGTGTTGTGCTCCAGCCGTCGAACGTGTTGCACCACCCGTTCGATGTGTTCCAACACGTCGCGGCTTCTGATTTTGAGCAACTCATGCTCACGCGCCTCGCTGCTGTTTTGACCCACGCCCCAGCCGTCCAAAGATTCGGTCCAAGTTTGCACCGCAGTGCGTTGGTCGTCACACAAAGACTCCAGTTGGTGCAAGGCCACGCGGGCTTGCATCAAGCCTTCCCAGCGGTTGAATCTCGCACCGGGGTTGAGCAATTCGGCTTGCCAATGCTCTAGTTGGCGCGTCAGATCTCGGCGCAAATCAAGGTAGCTGTCGACCATGTGGTTGACGATGCGCAGCATCATGTCGGCGGGGCTGGCAGGCACCCCCCGAGCGCCGGCGGAGCGCAGGTCGGCTGAGTCTTGCTGTCCTGTTGCCGTTGCCGCTGTCGTTGCCGCTGTCGTTGCCGCTGTCGTTGCCGCTCCTGACCCTGGCTGGATACTCGCCAACAAGCGGCTGGCATAGGCCTCTTGCACCGCACATTCTGTGGGGTGCACGCTGAGCAAAACCCGGTCAAACACCGCAAACCCTACAGGGCTGGTGTCAATGCGTTGCAACACCGGTGGTCCAGGGCGTTTACCTTGCAGCGTCAAACCTTGATTGGTCCCATTCGGGTTGCTTTGGGCCAAACGCCGAAACACCATCAGGTCGTAATGCGAGCTGTAGTCAAAGCGCGACGGCAGTTGGGCGTTCAGCAGATCGGACACGTGCAAGTCCACCAAGGGCTGGCCGGTGATGCGTTCGAGGGTGGCTTGAATCAATGCCAGCTCGGTCTGGAACTTTTCACGCGAGCAAGAAATCCAGACATAACCGTGCTCGGGCAGTTGCTCGGGCAGATCAATGCCGTCTTGGACCTGAGTGCCTGCAATGGTGAAGACCCGCATGAAGGTGCTCAGCTTTGGCGAATCAAGCGGGCCGCGTCGCGTGCGAAGTAAGTCAATACGCCGTCCGCGCCAGCGCGTTTGAAAGCCAGCAGGCTTTCCATCATCACGGCGTCGTGGTCCAGCCAGCCGTTTTGTGCGGCCGCTTTCAGCATGGCGTATTCGCCCGACACTTGGTAAGCAAAGGTGGGGACTTTGAATTCGTCTTTCACGCGGCGCACGATGTCCAAATACGGCATGCCGGGTTTGACCATCACCATGTCGGCACCTTCAGCCAAATCCATGGCCACTTCGCGCAGGGCTTCGTCACTGTTGCCGGGGTCCATTTGGTAGACCTTTTTGTTGCTCTTGCCCAAATTGGCGGCAGAGCCCACCGCGTCGCGGAAGGGGCCATAAAAGGCGCTGGCATATTTCGCGCTGTAGGCCATGATGCGGGTGTGCACGAGGCCGCGCGCTTCAAGGGCTTGACGAATCGCACCAATGCGTCCGTCCATCATGTCGCTGGGGGCCACCATGTCGACACCGGCTTCGGCTTGGGTCAGGGCTTGTTGCACCAGCACCGCCGTGGTTTCGTCGTTCAAGATGTAGCCGGTTTCATCGAGCAAACCGTCTTGGCCATGGCTGGTGAAGGGGTCAAGCGCCACATCGGTCATGACGCCCAATTCGGGGAAGCGTTTTTTCAGCTCGCGCACCACGCGGGGCACCAAGCCGTTGGGGTTCATGGCTTCTTGCCCTGTTGGGTCTTTCAGCGAAGCGTCGATCACCGGAAACAGCGCCATGACCGGAATGCCCAGCTTCACGCAATCTTCGGCCACGGGCAGCAACAAATCGAGCGACAAGCGCTCTACCCCGGGCATGGAGCCAACCGCTTGTCGCTGGTTTTGTCCGTCCAGCACAAACACCGGATAGATCAGGTCGTGCGGCGTGACTTGGTTTTCGCGTACCAAGTTGCGGGTGAATTCGTCACGGCGCAAACGGCGTGGGCGGTTGGAGGGAAAGGGGGCGACGGGGTTCATGGTGAAAATTGTGCCTGAAGTCCTGCGCGGGCCCAAACTCAGGCGCCGGCATTCGGCTGCAGTGCCGAGGTTTCAATAGGTCGTAAAAACAACATAAATACTGAAATTAATCTTGTTAATGATTTTGTTATTTGATAAATTCAATTCAGGCAGTTCTCTGCCTCCCGCTTTTCCTCCCTGAGCGGGGCCTGGACGCGGTAACGCAGATGGGCTTACCACCCTCGGCCTTGGCCGAGGGTTTTTTTTGTCCTTGCGCGCCACTTGCACTGGCCCAGTCATCTCTGACTACACTTGCGACATGCTCTGGATCAAAGCCCTTCACATCGTTTTCATTGCCAGCTGGTTTGCAGGCTTGTTTTATTTGCCTCGCATTTTTGTCAATTTGGCAATGGTCGAGCCCCACTCGGTGGCAGAACGTGAGCGCTTGCTGCTGATGGCGCACAAGCTGTACCGGTTCATGACGATATTGGCCATTCCCGCCTTGGTCTTTGGTTTGTGGCTTTGGCTGGTGTACGGCATTGGCCGTGGCCCGGGCCAAGGCTGGATGCACGCCAAGCTGGTCATTGTGCTGGCCTTGCTGGGTTACCACCACAGCTGTGGCGTGATGCTTCGCAAGTTCACCCAAGGCCAAATGCAGCGCAGCCATATTTGGTTTCGCTGGTTCAACGAGGTCCCCGTCCTCATGATGTTGGCCGCGGTGATATTGGTGGTGGTCAAACCGTTTTAAGGGGTTGATGTGCGCACCCACCACCCGCGCAAAACGGTTGCATGGCCTTTGGTGTGGATTTATGCCCTGCTGATTGTTTACGCCAGCCTGTACCCGTTTGAAAACTGGCGTGTTCAGGGCATTGCACCTTGGGCTTTTTTGACAGCCCCCTTGCCGCAATACTGGACAGGCTTTGATGTCTTGTCCAACGTGGTGGGCTATGCGCCTTTTGGTTTTTTGTTGGCATTGGCCTTGCACAGAACGCGGCGCCATTGGCCCGCCATTGCGTTGGCCACGCTTGCCGCGGCCTTGCTGTCTTTGACGCTGGAGTCTTTGCAGATGTTTCTGCCTGTTCGGGTGCCCTCGAACGTCGATGCTGCGCTCAATACCGTGGGCGCTTTGGTGGGCGCCGTGACGGCGCGGGCGTTGGAGTGGGTCGGTTTGCTGGACCGCTGGAGCCGTTTTCGTGACCGCTGGTTTGTGCATGATGCCAGCGGGGGCATGGCGCTGTTGGCGGTTTGGCCGCTGGCGCTGTTGTTTCCGGTGCCCGTGACGTTTGGCTTGGGCCAAGTCTTGGAGCGGGTGGAGTTGGCGCTGGCGCATGTGTTGGAAGACTCGCAGTTGCTGGAGTGGCTGCCGCTGCGCGAGGTGGAGTTGCAACCGTTGTTGCCGATCAGCGAAATACTGTGTGTGGCCATTGGACTGCTTTTGCCCTGCCTGTTGGCTTTTGGGGTGTTGCGCGAGTGGCGGCAGCGCGTGGTGGCCGCGGTTCTGTTGGTGTGCGTGGGGTTTGCTGCCAGTGCTTTGTCGGCCGCGCTCACGTATGGCCCATCGCACGCCTGGGACTGGGTCAGCCCCGAGGTGCTGGCCGGCTTGTTGCTCGGCGGGCTTGGCATGGCCGTCTTGTCCTTCAGTGGGGCGCGGGCGTGTTGGGTGCTGGCGCTGGCCGCCTTGGTTTGGCAGCTCAGTTTGCTGAACAATGCCTCGGCTGACGTCTACTTCGCTTTGACTTTGCAGACTTGGGAGCAAGGGCGATTCATTCGTTTCCATGGCCTGATTCAGTGGCTGGGCTGGTTGTGGCCCTATGCCGCCCTGATTTATTTGGTGAATCGCCTTTCTTCATCGCCAACCGAAGAGCCGTGAGGGTGTGCCGGCCTAAAATTGGGCCATGACCTCAGAAAACGCCTCCTCCTATTTCAAGCGCCATATTTTCTTTTGCCTGAATGAGCGCAGCAACAACGAAGCTTGCTGCGCCCAACATGGCGCGCAACAGGCTTTTGAACATTGCAAAAGCCGCATCAAAGAGTTGGGTCTGTCGGGCCCCGGTCAAGTGCGCGTTAACAAGGCGGGTTGTTTGGACCGTTGTTCTGGCGGCCCTGTGGCGGTGGTTTATCCCGAGGGCGTTTGGTACTCCTATGTGGACAAAGCCGACATTGACGAAATCGTCGAGAGCCATTTGAAGAATGGCCAAGTGGTCGAGCGCTTGGTGACCCCAGCCCATTTGGGGCGCTGATGAATGCCGCAACGCAACACCTGACGCTGCAAGGCCCAACCGGGCCTTTAGAGTGTTTGCTCGACGCGCCTGCCGATGGCTTGGCGCGCGGCACAGCGGTTATTGCGCACCCGCACCCGCTGTTTGGCGGCACCATGCAAAACAAAGTGGTGCAAACCTTGGCGCGTGCGTTTTTGCAGTGCGGATGGCAAGCGGTGCGGTTCAACTTTCGAGGGGTCGGTGCCAGCGCCGGCAGCTACGACGAAGGCCGCGGCGAGGCCCAAGACATGTTGGCGGTCATCGCGCAATTGGCGCCACAAGGCCCGTTGGCTTTGGCCGGTTTTTCGTTTGGGGCCTTTGTCACCAGCCATGTGGCGCAAACCCTGGCCCCCGTGCGCAGCCCCGAAAAGTTGGTGCTGGTGGGCACCGCGGCTTCGCGTTTTCAGGTGGCCCCCATTGCCCCCGAATGGCACGACCGGACCTTGGTTTTGCATGGCGAACAAGATGACACGGTCCCACTGTCCAGTGTGATGGACTGGGCCCGCCCCCAATCCTTGCCGGTCATGGTGATTCCGGGGGTTGAGCATTTCTTCCATGGACAATTGCCGTTGTTGAAAAGTTTGGTGGCGCGCCATTTGGCCGCCTGAAATTTGAGGCCCCTCTGTGGGAACCCCTGAGCCATGAATCAATCAGTGACCGCCTTGTTGAAAAAATGGGCCTTGACGCTGCTGGCCGTCTGGACTTGCGTTGCACAGGCGCAAATGCCCCAGCCGCCCGAGGTGGCTGCCAAGTCTTATTTACTCATGGATGTGACGGCCAACCAGGTCTTGGCCGCCAAGGACCCCGACATGGTGGTCGAGCCCGCTTCACTGACGAAGCTGATGACCGCCTATTTGGTCTTTGATGCCCTCAAATCTCGAAAAATCGACCTTAAGCAGACCTTGTCGGTCTCCGAGCGGGCTTGGAAGATGCCGGGCTCGCGCATGTTCATCGACCCCAAAATGCGCGTGCCCGTGGAAGATTTGATCAAAGGCATGGTGGTTCAGTCGGGCAACGACGCCACAGTGGCGCTGGCCGAGGGCGTGGGGGGCAGTGTTGAAAACTTTGTCCAATTGATGAACCAGCAGGCCCAAGCGCTGGGCATGAAAAACACCCGATACCTCAACCCAGAAGGTCTGACCGAGCCCGGGCACACCACCACCGCGCGTGACTTGGGGCTGTTGGCCTCCCGGCTGATGCGAGATTTTCCGGACTACATGCCGTACTACGCGATCAAGAAGTACCGATACCCCGGCACCCCTGAGGCCAACGACAGCAACCGCAATTTGTTGTTGTTCAGAGATCCGTCCGTAGATGGGCTGAAAACGGGGCACACCCAAACGGCGGGTTATTGCCAGGTTGCCACCGCCAAACGCAATTTCCCCAATGTGGGTGCGCGCCGCCTCTTGGTCATTGTTTTGGGGGCCGAAAGTGAAAATGCCCGAGCCAATGAAAGTCAAAGGCTGCTGAACTGGGGATACACCGCTTTTGATGCCGTCAAGCTGTTTGAGGCGGGCCAGCCGGTGATCAGCCCTGCCGTTTGGAAAGGCAAAATGCCGACCCTGAAACTGGGGGCCTTTCAGCCGCTGGTGGTGGCCGTCCCCTCGGGCACGGCCGCGCAGATCAAAACCCAAGTCACCCGGCCCGATCCCTTGGTGGCGCCTTTTTCCCAAGGGCAAGCGGTTGGCACGCTGCGGGTGTTTAAAGGGGATCAAGCCCTGTTTGATGTGCCGCTGGTGGTGTTGGAGCCGGTAGACGAAGCCGGCGTTTTGGGACGGGCTTGGGACGCCATTCGGCTCTGGATCAAGTAATTTGGGGCCTGCTGGCCGCCCTAAATTGTGGATAACTTGCCACCCGACCGCCAGGCGGTTATACTGGCGGGCTTTTCCGCTTTTGGGGCGGAGAAGTTTCTTTTGTCAAATTCAAACGTTTAGGGACGTTACAAACAATGCCAACCATCAATCAATTGGTGCGTCAGGGGCGCGAGGTCGAAACGATCAAGTCCAAAAGCCCTGCGATGCAAAACTCTCCACAGCGTCGGGGTGTCTGCACACGTGTGTACACCACAACGCCTAAAAAGCCTAACTCCGCTCTGCGTAAAGTGGCCAAAGTGCGCTTGACCAACGGTTTTGAGGTCATCTCTTACATCGGCGGTGAAGGCCACAACCTGCAAGAACACTCGGTGGTTCTGGTGCGCGGTGGTCGTGTCAAAGACTTGCCAGGTGTGCGTTACCACATCGTGCGTGGTTCGCTCGACTTGCAAGGCGTGAAAGACCGCAAGCAGTCTCGCTCCAAGTACGGTGCGAAGAAGCCAAAAGCCAAGTAAACCCTCGCGGGTTGAAATTTTTCGGTGCTGTTTCCCGCGTGGCGCGGTGATTCAGCGAAGTGACCCGAAGCCCGGAATCGTCCAGGTGGGTCGAGTAAGTGAGATGTTTTGAATAACTCTCGCGGTGTCTGAAAAGAGACCAACTGAAGCAATATGAGGTGAAATATGCCACGTCGTCGCGAAGTCCCTAAACGTGAAATCCTGCCGGATCCCAAGTTCGGTAATGTCGAGTTGTCCAAGTTCATGAACGTGATCATGGAAGGCGGCAAAAAAGCGGTTGCCGAGCGCATCATTTACGGTGCCCTCGAAAACATGGAAAAGAAAACAGGCAAAGACCCTGTGGAACTGTTCTCCATCGCTATCAACAACGTCAAGCCCATGGTGGAAGTGAAATCCCGCCGCGTGGGTGGCGCGAACTACCAGGTGCCTGTTGAAGTGCGCCCTGTTCGCCGCTTGGCTCTGTCGATGCGCTGGATCAAAGAAGCCGCGCGCAAGCGTGGTGAGAAGTCGATGGCCCTGCGTTTGGCCAACGAATTGCTCGAGGCCAACGAAGGCCGCGGCGGTGCCATGAAAAAGCGTGACGAAGTTCACCGCATGGCTGAAGCCAACAAGGCGTTCTCGCACTTCCGCTTCTGATTCACAAAGGTTTCATCTAGAAGCCTGACACTTTCAGAAGCCAGCCCGCTGGCCCTATTTAGGGTGGCGGGCTTTGGTACTTAATCATTGGAGAAATAAATGGCTCGCACCACCCCTATCGAGCGCTATCGCAACATTGGTATTTCGGCGCACATTGACGCTGGTAAAACCACAACGACAGAGCGTATTCTTTTTTATACCGGCGTGAACCACAAGATTGGTGAAGTGCACGACGGCGCCGCCACCATGGACTGGATGGAGCAAGAGCAAGAGCGTGGCATCACGATCACCTCTGCTGCGACCACCTGCTTCTGGAAGGGCATGGACAGCTCTTTCGACGAGCACCGCATCAACATCATTGACACACCCGGCCACGTGGACTTCACCATTGAAGTTGAGCGTTCGATGCGTGTGTTGGACGGCGCTTGCATGGTTTACTGTGCCGTGGGCGGCGTGCAACCACAGTCTGAAACCGTGTGGCGTCAGGCTAACAAATACAAAGTGCCTCGCTTGGCTTTTGTGAACAAGATGGACCGTACCGGCGCCAACTTCTTCAAAGTCGTCGAGCAAATGAAGTTGCGCCTGAAAGCCAACCCCGTGCCCGTCGTGATTCCAATTGGCGCTGAAGAAAACTTCACAGGCGTGGTGGACCTGCGCAAGATGAAGGCCATCATCTGGGATGAGGCTTCTCAGGGCATGAAGTTCAACTTCGAAGAAATTCCAGCTCACTTGGTCGAAAGCGCCAAAGAGTGGCGTGAGAAGATGGTCGAAGCGGCTGCCGAAGCCTCCGAAGACCTGATGAACAAGTACCTCGAAGAAGGTGACTTGTCGGAAGAAGAAATCACCCATGGTTTGCGCGTGCGCACCATCGCCGGTGAGATCCAGCCCATGTTGTGCGGCACCGCTTTCAAGAACAAAGGCGTGCAGCGCATGTTGGACGCTGTGATCGAATTGATGCCTTCGCCATTGGACGTGAAAGCCATCAAGGGCTTTGACGAAGAAGAAAAAGAAATCACCCGCAAGGCTGACGACGAAGAGAAATTCTCGGCGTTGGCATTCAAGTTGATGACCGACCCCTTCGTGGGCCAGTTGACTTTTGTGCGCGTGTACTCTGGCGTGCTGAAAAAAGGCGACACCGTTTACAACGCGGTGCGCGGCAAGAAAGAGCGTATTGGCCGTATCGTGCAGATGCACGCCAACAACCGCGAAGAAGTCGACGAAATCCGCGCCGGCGACATCGCTGCTTGCGTGGGCTTGAAAGACGTCACCACTGGCGAAACATTGTGCGATCCGAACTCGGTGATCACCCTCGAGCGCATGGTCTTCCCTGACTCCGTGATCCGTCAAGCGGTGGAACCCAAGTCCAAAGCCGACCAAGAAAAAATGGGCATGGCCCTGTCGCGTTTGGCCGCAGAAGATCCTTCTTTCCGCGTGCAAACCGACGAAGAATCCGGTCAGACCATCATTGGCGGCCAGGGCGAATTGCACCTGGAGATCATCGTTGACCGCATGAAGCGCGAATTCGGTGTGGAAGCCAACGTGGGCAAGCCTCAAGTGGCTTACCGCGAAACCATCCGCAAGACCGTCGAAGAAGCCGAAGGCAAGTTCGTGCGTCAGTCGGGCGGTAAGGGCCAGTACGGTCACGTGGTCTTGAAAGTCGAGCCACAAGAGCCAGGCAAGGGTTTCGAGTTCGTTGACGCCATCAAAGGCGGTGTGGTTCCTCGCGAATACATCCCTGCTGTGGAAAAAGGCGTGATCGAAGCGCTGGGTCAGGGCGTTCTGGCGGGCTACCCCGTGGTGGACGTCAAGGTCACGCTGCACTTCGGTTCGTACCACGACGTGGACTCCAACGAAATGGCCTTCAAGATGGCCGCCATCTTTGGTTTCAAAGAAGGCTGCAAGAAAGCCAGCCCCGTCATCCTCGAGCCCATGATGGCCGTGGAAGTCGAGACGCCTGAAGACTACGCCGGTAACGTGATGGGCGACCTGTCCTCACGCCGCGGCATGGTCCAGGGCATGGACGACATGGTCGGTGGCGGCAAGGCCATCAAGGCCGAAGTGCCGCTGTCCGAAATGTTCGGCTACTCCACCACGCTGCGTTCCATGTCGCAAGGTCGTGCGACCTACACCATGGAATTCAAGCACTACGCTGAAGCACCGAAGAACGTCGCCGACGCCATCGTGGCGGCACGTGCCAAGTGATGACCTCGGAGTCTGGTGACGGGCTCCGTTTTCGATTTTCAAGAACTGTCTGCGATCCGGTGCCGTGCGGTGCCCGTGCCGAGCGATCAAGCAACCGGATGCAGACATAAAACCAACACACGGGCATTGCTCTTTTTAAGGACAGAAAATGGCTAAGGAAAAATTTGAACGTACGAAACCGCACGTGAACGTGGGCACGATTGGTCACGTTGACCACGGCAAGACCACGCTGACCGCTGCGATCACCACCGTGCTGGCTTCCAAGTTCGGCGGCGCTGCCAAGGCGTACGACCAGATCGACGCTGCGCCCGAAGAGAAGGCCCGCGGTATCACCATCAACACCGCTCACGTGGAATACGAAACGGCCAACCGCCACTACGCCCACGTGGACTGCCCCGGTCACGCCGACTACGTCAAGAACATGATCACCGGTGCTGCCCAGATGGACGGCGCTATCTTGGTGTGCTCGGCCGCTGACGGCCCGATGCCCCAGACCCGCGAGCACATCCTGCTGGCCCGTCAGGTGGGCGTGCCCTACATCATCGTGTTCCTGAACAAGTGCGACATGGTGGACGACGCTGAACTGCTGGAATTGGTCGAGATGGAAGTTCGCGAACTTCTGTCCAAGTACGACTTCCCTGGCGACGACACCCCCATCGTCAAGGGCTCGGCCAAGCTGGCCCTCGAAGGCGACAAGGGTGACCTGGGTGAGCAGGCCATCATGCGCCTGGCTGACGCCCTGGACAGCTACATCCCCACGCCCGAGCGCGCTGTGGACGGTGCTTTCCTGATGCCCGTGGAAGACGTTTTCTCTATCTCTGGCCGTGGCACCGTGGTGACTGGCCGTATCGAGCGTGGCGTGGTCAAGGTCGGCGAAGAAATCGAAATCGTCGGTATCAAAGACACCCAGAAGACCACCTGCACGGGCGTGGAAATGTTCCGCAAGCTGCTGGACCA
>JBEGTA010000326.1:0-4114 GCA_041179665.1 Pseudomonadota bacterium | reverse complement strand
CGTTTGCGGTCGTCGCCCAAGCCAAAGCCGGCTTTCACGATGCCCGGCGCCGCCAGCAACGCTGCGGCTACGGCGCGGCATTCCGGGTCATGCAACTGAATCACCCAAGCGCGCTCGGGTGTGGAGAGTTGCAGCACATGGGGGCCATCAGAGTGCTCGCCCACTTTGAAGGTGGGTTTGGATTCGGTATCAAACCCCCACGCACGGCTTTGCATGAGTTCTTCAAACGCCTGGTGCGCTTGCACGCCGGTACTCACCAAGGTGATGCGGTCCAGCCCCAAACGATCGAAGGGCGGGAGGAGGGCGATGGCCTCTTTGTCTGGCGTGGCTTGGTGGGGCACATGAGATGTCATGGGTGTTGTGGCCTCAATCGTGCGCCAGTTTTTTGGCTTTCTTGCTGCCTGCTTTGCGCTGGGCACGCTCGGCGTCGGCTTTTTTGCCTTCAGCCCACCATTGGGCAAATTCTTGCGGGGTTTCGAGTGTGAGTCGCCCCAAGGCGGCAGATCGAAAATCGTGAATCACCAGTTCGGCCGCTTTGGTGGTGTTGACCCGTCCGCCACTTTGAATGGCGCCACGTTGCCGCGCAATGGCTTCGAGCAGGGTTTCATCGGTGTGAGAGCCGACATCCTTGATTTTGTAGCGCGCTTCGATGGCAGAAGGGTAGTGGGGGATCAGGTAGTTCAACAGTTCCAGGGCGACGACTTCTTCGTCAAACGCGTTCACGCCAATGGCACCGCTGGCGGCCAAGTTGAAGCCACTTTGCTCAACGATGATGCGTGGCCACAGCACGCCGGGCGTGTCGTAGAGATAAAAATCATCGGCCAAGGTGATGCGTTGTTCGAGTTTGGTGACACCGGCTTCATCGCCGGTTTTGGCGGCTTTTTTGCCTTTGAGGGTGTTGATGAGGGTCGATTTGCCGACGTTGGGAATGCCGCAGATCAACACGCGCATGGGCTTGACCATGCCACCACGCAGGGGCGCCAATTGTTGGCAAGCGTCAATCAGTGCTTTGGCGGGCGAGACCATGCTGGTGTCCAAAGCCAAGGCGCGCACATCGGGCATGGCGTTGTAGTGGGCCAGCCAAGCGCTTGTTTGAAGGGGGTCAGCCAAATCTTGTTTGCTCAAAATTTTGAGGCCCGGTTTGCCTTGAATGAGTTCGGCCAACATCGGGTTGGCACTGGAGCCGGGCAAACGCGCATCCAGCATTTCGATGACGACATCGATCTCTTTGATGCGTTCCCCAATCGCTTTGCGCGTCAGGTGCATGTGTCCGGGAAACCATTGAATCGCCATAAATAAATGCGCAGTACCAAAACCTAAATGGGAGATTGTCGTTCACTGCCCGAAGCGCAGGGGCCGATGATTTGACGCGGGAGAGATGACGTGAACGAAATCAAACCTGCAAAAAAAAACAGCCAGGTGTCTCTCCCTGGCTGCCTTTTGGCCGAAGCAATCAGAAATTACTTCTTCTTGTTCACGGCAGCTTTGAAAGCGGCACCAGCGGTGAAACGGGGCACAGTAGCAGCTGCAATCTTCAACTTCTCACCAGTGCGTGGGTTCTTGCCAACGCGAGCTGCACGCTTGGCAGCTTTGAAGGTACCAAAACCGATCAATTGCACGTCTTGTTTTTTGGCAACTGTCTTGGTGATGATTTCAACCAGTGCGCTCACAGCGCGACCGGCAGCCGCTTTGGACATGTCTGTTTCTTTGGCCAATGCTTCAATCAGTTCTGCTTTGTTCAAGATATTTCTCCAAGTGAATAGAACGGCGAGATTTTGCCACGCAACTGGGCACATGCTCGATTCTTTTTAATGAATTTAATCAACTTATTCGATCCATGTGACTTTACATAATATACATCGTATGAATCTTAGGCGATGTTATTTGGGGGTCTTTGGCTCAAGAACACTGCAGTCTTATTGTTTGGGTGCGTCTGCTTTAGGCGCTTCCGCTTTGGCCGCATCCAAGGCTTGTTGACGCGCTTTGCGAGCGGCTTCGCGCTGCAAGCCCGTTTCAATCAATTCTTTTGAGTTTTGGCGGTTGCCGCGCACAGCAAAATCCAGCGCGGTCAAGCCCAGTTGGTTCTTCACATTCAAATCAGCGCCCGCTTGAATCAGCGTTTTGACCGACTCTGGCGAACCGTACATCGCGGCCATCATCAAGGGCGTGCTGCCATTGGGAGACTCAGCATCAATATAGGCGCTGTTTTCAAGCAGCAACTCGATGATGGGCACGTTGCCTGCTGTGGCGGCGTAATGCAAAGGCGTCCAGCCGGGTTTGTTCACATCGGCATCGTTTTCAACCAGCAGTTTGACCAACGGGAAATAGCCTTTGAGCGCGGCCAACATCAACGCACTCTCGTCGTTTTCGTTGCGCACCTCGGTCTTGGCTTTGGGCCAACTGGCCAACAACTGGGCCACCTTCAAAGACGGTTCTTTGACGGCCACGATCAAGGCGGGAACGCCTTGTGGGTTGACGGTATTGGGATCAAAACCACGTTGCAACAACGACTGAACGGTGCGCACATCGTCCATTTGAACGGCTTTGAAGAAATCCTCGTAAGAACCCGCTTGGGCAAAGCCGTTGATGGCGATAAATCCAATGAAAACAACGAACTTTTTAATATTATTAAAGTTAATCATGAGATTTTAAGCGGCCGTTTTGGCGAACAATTGGAGGAAATTTCGGGTCGTCAAATGGCCAATCGCTTCGCTGGTGCTGCCCCGAAGTTCGGCTAAAAGCTGCGCCACATAGGGCACATAGGAAGGGTTGTTCAATTTGCCTCGGTAAGGCACTGGTGCCAAATAAGGGCTGTCGGTTTCGATCAGCAACCGGTCATCAGGCACAAACTTGGCCACCTCGCGTAAATCGGCCGCCGACTTGAAGGTCAAGATGCCCGACAGTGAAATGTAAAAGCCCAAATCCAGTGCGGCGCGCGCCACTTGCATGCTCTCGGTAAAGCAATGAAAGACGCCCCCAGCTGAGCCTGCCCCTCCCTGTTCGCCCTCTTCTTTCAAGATGGCCAAAGTGTCATCGGAGGCTTGTCGGGTGTGAATGACCAGCGGCAAATGCGTTTGTCGCGCTGCGCGAATGTGGGTGCGAAAACGCTCGCGCTGCCATTCCATGTCGGCCACACTGCGGCCGCCTTTGCGCTCTTCCATTTGGTAATAGTCGAGGCCCGTTTCGCCAATGGCCACTACTTTGGGACGAGCTGCGCCCGCCAGCAAATCTTGCAAAGTAGGCTCTTGCACGCCTTCGTTGTCGGGATGCACGCCCACCGTGGCCCACATCTGGTCATGCGCCATGGCCAGGCCGTGCACATCGTCAAAATCTTCCAGCGTGGTGCAAATGCACAAAGCGCGGGTCACCTGGGCCGCTTGCATGGCTTGCTTGATGGTGTCGAGCTGGTCCATCAGCTCAGGAAAATTCAGGTGGCAATGGGAGTCGGTGTACATCGGTCAGCTCTTGGACTGAAGGGTTTGGCGCGCATCGGCCGTCAGGGCTTCGAGCATCAGACCGGCATTGAACGGGTGTTCAGCAGTTTTGGCAGACTGCATCAAGCGTTTGAACCAGTCGGTCAACAAGGTCAAGCTGGCAGGGGAAGCTGGCAATTGCGCAGGCTCGAAAAAACGTGGTGCCGCGCCCGCATGTCGTAACACCATGTCGTGACACAATTTTTGCAATGCATCGATGGCTTGCGCTGGGCTCAGATCAGCCAAATGCCGCGCATCTCCTTGCAGCATGGCTTTGGGCAAAGCCGCCCACCAAGCGGGCGATAAGCCGGCTTCCGCTTGGCGCAACACATCGGTCGGACGCCCGCCTGCGCTTTGCAGCAACGCTTTGGCCACATCTTGGGGTACGCCCTGCCCTGTCAGCCATTGCAGCGCTTCGTTGGCCTCGGGCCACCGCATGGTGTGGGCCAAACACCGGCTGCGAATGGTGGGCAACAACAAATGACTGGCTTCGGTGGCCAAGACAAATTTCACATCGCCCGGCGGTTCTTCCAGTGTTTTGAGCAGTGCGTTGGCGGTGATGGTGTTCATGCGCTCGGCAGGAAACACCAAAACCGCTTTGCCGCGACCGCGCGCGTTGGTGCGCTGGGCAAATTCCACCG
>JBEGTA010000325.1:0-3571 GCA_041179665.1 Pseudomonadota bacterium | reverse complement strand
CACACGGGTTTGGCCAAATTCAATCAGCACCGAACCTTCGGCATACACGGTGTACCCGCGGGTCAACCGCACGGGGCGAAGTGCATCCGTGGCGCGTCCAGATCGAACATAAGGAGTGGTTGGCGTGTTCATGGTGCGGGTAGAAATGAGTTGAAAGCGTGTCTGAAAGAGGGATCGGTCAGAGAGTTTGCGATAATCGTTGGCTGGGTTAACGCACTCTTTGCGGCCCATTTGCAGCGTTCTAGCCCCATTCTTGCTGTTGAAGAAGGGCTGTGCTGTCCCAAGGAATTTGACCGATGCCAGTTTACAGTATGACCGGGTATGCCAGCGTGCAGCACAGCCCACCGCCCACCGATGGCGACGCCGCTGCCAGCGCAGGCCCCACTGCCAGATTGGGCCTCGAGATCCGCTCGGTCAACAGCCGGTTTTTAGATCTGAGCTTTCGTCTCCCTGAAGAACTTCGCCAACTCGAGCCCGGCCTGCGTGAACTGATCACACGTCAAATTAAGCGCGGCAAAGTCGAAGTTCGTGCCAGCCAAGACGCAGGCGATGGCGCTGCATTGCAAGCACCCAATCACCAAGCGTTGCAAAAAATTGCGGCCTTGCAAGACAAAATTCAAGATTGGTTGCCCAACGCCAAAGCCTTGAGCGTGGCCGATGTCTTGCGCATGTCCGCTGGAAGCTCTGGCCAATCCTCGCCCGATGAAGCAGCATGGATGCAATTGGCCCACACCGCCATAGACGCCCTGCGCGAGGCGCGGGCCCGAGAAGGCGCCCGCCTGACCAACATGCTGCAAGGCCACATTGCGCAATTGCTCAGCCTGGCCGAACAAGCCATGCCCTTGGTGCCGCAACTGGTCGAGCAACAACGCCAGCGTTTTTTGGAGCGTTGGAAAGAAGCCATGGCTTTGGCCGACGGCAGCCACCTGCCCGAAGTTGCGCAAGACCGGGCGCTGACCGAGGCCACGGCTTTTGCCATCAGAATTGATGTGGCTGAAGAGCTCACCCGCCTGCGCTCGCATTTGGACGAAATATCTCGCCTGCTGGTCAAAGGCGGCGACGTGGGCAAACGCTTGGACTTTTTAATTCAAGAATTGCACCGTGAAGCCAACACCTTGGGTTCAAAATCAGCCGTTCTCGAGATGACGCGCATCTCGGTGGACATGAAAGTATTGATCGAGCAAATGCGCGAACAAGTCCAGAACATCGAATAAAGAGCCTGCCATGGATTACCCCGGAAACCTCTTCGTCGTGGCCGCTCCCAGTGGGGCGGGCAAATCCAGTTTGGTCAAAGCCCTGATGGAGCTGGACTCCCGAGTGCAACCCACGGTATCGCACACCACACGCGCCCCGCGCGGCCAAGAAAAGCACGGACGCGAGTACTTTTTTGTCTCGGCGGCTGAGTTTGATGCCATGGTGCAGGCCGATGCTTTCGTGGAATGGGCGCACGTGCATGGCCAGCGTTATGGCACCTCCAAGAAGATGATCGAAGATCGCATGACCCAAGGGGCCGATGTGATCCTTGAAATTGACTACCAAGGGGCATTGCAAATCAAAAAAATGTACGCCAATGCCGTACTTATTTTTATTTTGCCGCCCAGTTGGGAAGAGTTGCGCTCACGCTTGGAGCGCCGCGGCGAAGACACGCCAGAGATCATTGAGCTGCGCTTGCAAAATGCCGCCATCGAGTTGGCACAGGCCCACGAATTTGACTTCGTTATAATCAATGAAGTATTTGATCGTGCCCTGTTTGACCTCAAAGCGGTTGTTCACGCCCAACGGCTCAAGTACCATGTTCAGCGCCGAGCCCGGCCTGACACCTTCCAAGCGCTCAAAATTGCTTGAATCACGCTCAGAATTTCTCAAGGAAAACATCATGGCCCGCATCACTGTTGAAGATTGCCTGGAACAAATCCCCAACCGCTTTCAGTTGGTTTTGGCCGCCACTTACCGTGCCCGCATGTTGAGCCAAGGTCACACCCCCCGCATCGAGAGCAAAAACAAGCCAGGCGTGACCGCACTGCGCGAAATCGCCGCTGGCAAAGTGGGCATCGAGATGCTCAAGCGCGTGTCTTGAACGGCGCTTTGTGATTGCCGCCCGGATTTTGCCGGGCCTGTAAGAGCCCCTTCACTGGGGCTTTTTTTCGCCTGAACGAAAAGCCCCCTGCGCCTTGCGTTACATTGATGCCATGAGCACCGCCACGCCGTCAACTTCACATGCAGGAAACAGCCGAAAGCAGGCTGTGGCACCGGCTGCGGCCAATGCGGCAGCGGCCAGTTTTGCCGTGCTCGAAGCCGAACTGGGCTACTTGAGTGCTGCTGACATTGACATGGTGCGCAAGGCTTATAAATTTGCCGACGAAGCCCATTTGGGCCAAATGCGCAAAAGCGGCGAGCCCTACATTACCCACCCCATTGCGGTTGCCGGTTTGTGTACCGAATGGAAGCTGGACGCCCAAGCACTGGCAGCCGCTTTGCTGCACGACGCGATGGAAGACTGCGGCGTCACCAAGATCGAGTTGATTGAGCGATTTGGCTCACCCGTCGCAGAACTGGTGGATGGACTGACCAAGCTGGACAAGCTGGAGTTCAATACCCGCGAAGAAAACCAAGCCGAGTCTTTTCGCAAAATGCTGTTGGCCATGGCGCGCGATGTGCGCGTCATTCTCATCAAGCTGGCCGACCGAACGCACAACATGCGCACCATGTCGGACATGCCGCGCACCAAGTGGGGCCGAATCGCCTCAGAGACGTTAGAAATTTACGCCCCGATCGCGCACCGACTGGGCCTGAACCAAATCTACCGCGAGCTGCAAGACCTTTCATTCAAGCACTTGCTGCCTTGGCGCTATGCCGTGTTGACCAAGGCCGTATCGCGTGCGCGCAACCGTCGGCGCGATTTGATTCAAAAAGTGCAAGCCGATGTTGAGGCTGTTTTCTCTCAAGCCAACATCCCTGTGCGCATCAGTGGCCGCGAGAAAACACTTTATTCCATCTACAAAAAGATGGACGAAAAGCACCTGAGCTTTGCCCAAGTGACCGATATTTACGGCTTTCGCGTCATTGTGCCGTCCGTCATTGATTGCTACACCGCGTTGGGTTGGTTGCATCAAATCTACAAACCGGTTCCTGGCAAATTCAAAGATCACATTGCCATAGCCAAAGTCAACGGCTACCAGTCACTGCACACCACTTTGGTGGGGCCCTCGGGTGTCAACGTCGAGTTTCAAATGCGCACCGAGGCCATGCATTTGGTGGCCGAGTCTGGCGTGGCTGCGCACTGGCTTTACAAAGAACATGAGTCGGCCAGCGCCCAATCTGAACGCTTGGGCACACAGTGGCTGCAGTCGCTGCTGGACATTCAAACCGAGACCCGCGATGCCGCCGAGTTTTGGGACCATGTCAAAGTTGATTTGTTCCCGGATGCGGTTTATGTGTTCACGCCCAAGAGCCAAATCATGGCCCTGCCCCGCGGCGCCACGGTGGTGGACTTTGCCTACGCGATTCACAGCCGGGTGGGTGACCACGCCATGGCAGCCCGCATCAACGGCGACCAAGTGCCTTTGCGCAC
>JBEGTA010000324.1:0-3960 GCA_041179665.1 Pseudomonadota bacterium | reverse complement strand
CCGCAGCTTTGCCAATTGGTGCCAATGTGTTTTTGTTCTCGCAGCGTTACCGCAAAGAAGAAGACGCCGTCACTGCAGGGGTTGCGGTGTCCACCGCCATGGCGGTGTTGAGTGTGACCGCGGTGATGGCGGTCTTGCCTTGGCTGCCTGACTGAGTCTTCGGCAGACTCAGGTGTTTTTGGTCAGGTTAGGGCAGTGCAGGGCAAGGCACGGCAGGGGCTAGTGGGCAATAGGAAATGATCAAAAGTTAAGGCGCCAGACGCTCACGTGTCCATTGATCCCCGTTCAGACTGTAGCGCAGGCGGTCATGCAAACGGCTTTTTCGGCCTTGCCAAAATTGCCATTGGTCGGGCACCAAACGGTAGCCCCCCCAATGCGGTGGGCGGGGAGGGTTGAGCATGAATTGCGCCGTATATTTGGCCGCATTGGTCACCAGCACTGTGCGCCCTTCGATGACTTGGCTCTGTGGCGAGGCCCAAGCCCCGATGCGCGAATCGAGTGGGCGACTGTGAAAGTAAGCGTCGCTTTCTTCGTCACTGATCTTTTCGACGCGCCCCTCAATGCGCACCACCCTCTCGAGCTCGACCCAATGAAATTGCAAGGCCGCAAAAGGGTTGCCGGCCAGTTCTTGGCCTTTTTGGCTGGCGTAATTGGTGTACCAGACGATGCCCCTGTCGTCGTAACCCTTGATCAGCACCACCCGCGTGCTTGGGCGCAAATTGCTGGCCACGGTGGCCAATGTCATGGCGTTGGGCTCGGGCACTTCGGCCGCAATGGCTTCTTGAAGCCATTGTTCAAATTGCTTCAAGGGGTCTGCATGTGAGGCGTTTTCATTGAGCTCGGCTTTTTCGTAGCTCTTGCGCAGGTCAGCGATGTTCATGCATCAAGTATAGGCAGAGCCCAATGCATCAGGGGCTTGCAGGGCCAATGGCTTGACATGGTGCAAGCCCTGGGCGTACCGAATTGTCTCCTCATTAGCGGGGCTAGGCTAAGCGTTACGTCAGTCGCATGCAATGGAGGGCTATTACAATTGGGTCACTTTTTCGGAGAAATCACCCATGTCGACCCATCAAGATGACAATCAACCCGTAGTTTTGGCCATTCTGTTCGCTGTAGTCGTGCTGGCTGTTGGCTTGGCCGTTGGTTTCGGCATTGCCAAAAGCAAAAAGGCGGCCCCCGTTGCACCCGCAGCAGCCGTTGAGGCCCCTGCAGCCGATGCATCGGCTCCTGCTGCGCCTGCGCCAGAAGCCTCTGCCGCCAAGTAATGTGACGGGCCCAGCGCCCTTGACGGCTCTCAAAAACCCGCTTCGGCGGGTTTTTATATGCCCACGTAACCCGCCTCGCCGGGGTTTGATATCCACCACATAACCCGCTTCGGCGGGTTAGTTTTTGCCAGAAACAGCCCGCTTTGGCGGGTTTTTTTGCGGCCCCAATAACCCATCGTGCGAGTTGTACCCTTTCTGTAACTCGTCAAATGCCCCAAATTGGGGGATCCCGGTTACCATCGGTCATGTAATTTAGTTACCACGCCTTTTGAGGCGCAAGGACATGACACTTCATCCGACTTTGGTTGCCGTTACCGCCCGCATCACCCAGCGCAGCAGGGCCACCCGCCAGGCCTATTTGCGGCAGGTGGACGCAGCGGCGCAACAAGCCCCTGGTGCACAGCGTTTGGGTTGTGCCAACGTGGCACATGCCTTTGCGGCCATGCCAGAAGTTGACAAAAACCGCGCCACTGCGCTGGACAAAATCAAGGTGGTCGCACCGCGCGCACCCAACATCGGCATCGTCAACGCCTACAACGACTTGTTGTCGGCGCACGCTCCGCTGCAACATTACCCCGACCTCATCAAGGACGAGGCCCGCAAATGCGGGGCCACCGCTCAAGTGGCTGGAGGTGTGCCCGCCATGTGCGATGGCGTGACGCAAGGCACCCCGGGCATGGAGCTCAGCCTGTTCAGCCGCGATGTGATCGCCATGGCCACCGCCGTCTCGCTGAGCCACGATGTTTTTGACGCTGCCTTGATGTTGGGGGTGTGCGACAAAATCGTGCCCGGTCTTTTGATTGGCGCTTTGCAATTTGGCCATTTGCCGACGGTCTTTGTACCAGCCGGGCCCATGACCAGTGGCTTGTCCAACAACGAAAAGTCCAAGGTGCGCGAACAAGCCGCATTGGGCCAAGTGGGCCGCCCCGAGTTGCTCGAAGCCGAATCCAAGGCCTACCACGGCGAAGGCACTTGCACGTTTTATGGCACGGCCAACAGCAACCAAATGCTGCTCGAGGCGATGGGCTTGCATGTGCCCGGCACCGCCTTCATCAACCCTGCCGAGGGGGTTCGGCAAGACCTCACGCGAGAAGCTGCTCGCACAGTGCTTGCGTTGGTCAAAGACAAAAATTTCACGCCCATTGGCCATGTGGTTGACGAGCGTTGCATCGTCAATGCCATGGTGGCTTTGCTGGCCACTGGCGGCTCTACCAATCATCTGATTCATTGGGTGGCAGTGGCCAAAGCGGCCGGCATCGTGATTGACTGGGACGATTTTTCAGCCTTGTCGGATGTGGTGCCTTTACTCACCCGCGTGTATCCCAATGGCAGTGCCGATGTGAACCAATTCCAAGCCGCCGGTGGCCCTGGCCATGTGATTCGAGAGCTGCTGGATGCAGGCTTGATGCATCCCGATGTGCGCACGGTGCGCCCCGGTGGATTGCGTGAATTCACACGCATTCCGTCCTCGCAAAATGGCCAACTGGTTTGGCAAGATGTGGGCGCCAGCAAAGACGAAAGCGTGGTGCGCCCGGCCAACCAACCCTTCAGTGCTACAGGTGGCTTGAAGTTGCTGCAAGGCAACTTGGGACGCAGCGTGATCAAAATTTCTGCCGTGCCAGAGGCATCGCATGTCATCGAAGCCCCAGCCCGGGTGTTTGGCTCGCAAGACGAATTGCACGCCGCTTTCAAAGCCGGCGAGTTGGACCGCGATGTGGTCTGCGTGGTGCGCTGGCAAGGCCCGCAAGCCAATGGCATGCCCGAGTTGCACAAACTCACGCCACCCATGGCGGTGTTGCAAGGCAAGGGATTCAAAGTGGCGTTGGTCACCGATGGACGCATGAGCGGGGCCTCAGGCAAAGTGCCTGCCGCCATTCATGTGTCGCCCGAAGCGGCTTCAGGCGGTCCTTTGGCTAAAGTGCGCGATGGCGATGTGATTCGCTTGGACGGCGTTGCCGGCACTTTGCAAGCCTTGGTCAGCGAGGCCGAATGGGCCGCGCGCAGCGTCGACACCATGCCCGCTGAACTGATGGCCGCCAACGGGGTGGGCATGGGTCGTGAATTGTTTGCCAACCTGCGCCGCAATGCGCTCAAAGCCGAAGAAGGAGCCTGTACATGGCTGTGAATATGAATGGTGCATTGACCGCCTTGCAAGTCATGCAAGACGCACCGGTGATTCCTGTGATCGTTTTGAACGATGTCGCCCACGCTGTTCCGATGGCGCGCGCCTTGGTGGCAGGCGGTATTCGCATGCTCGAAGTCACTTTGCGCACACCACAAGCGCTGGCCTGCATGGAAGCCATTGCCAAAGAGGTGCCCGGTGCCGTGGTTGGTGCTGGCACTGTGCGCAGCCCGGCCGACGCCGCTGCAGCTGCCAAAGCGGGCGCCCGCTTTGCGGTGAGCCCCGGTTACACACGGGCAGTGGGCCAAGCCTGCCGCGATCACGGTTTGTCGCTGTTGCCCGGCGTGGCCACGGGCAGTGAAATCATGATGGCTCAAGAAGACGGCTACACCGAGCTCAAGTTTTTCCCAGCCATGCAGGCGGGTGGCCCCAACATGCTGAAGGCTTGGAGCGGTCCGTTTTTTGATGTGAAGTTTTGCCCCACGGGTGGGGTCACCCAGCAAAACGCCAACGACTTGTTGAGCTTGCCCAATGTGGCCTGTGTGGGTGGTTCTTGGCTGGTGCCTGCAGACG
>JBEGTA010000323.1:0-9965 GCA_041179665.1 Pseudomonadota bacterium | reverse complement strand
CAAAAATGGTGACCACACCCACATACAACGCAAACAACAAGTGTTGCTGAGGCAGTTGTTGCAGCAGGTTTTGCTCAAGCACCACTTCAGCATGAATTTGGCGTGTGCTGGTGGAGGTGACGCGCAAATAGATGTCACGCGGCAGTGGGCCTTCGACCAAGGGCACCATGAAGTCCAACCCACGCAAAGGCTGCAATGCGGGGTGAAGCGTGTCGCCAGTGTGGCCCGCCAAGCCGTCGCTCACGGCCGGGTCGAAGACCTCAATGCTGTCCAAATAAACGGGGCGCAAGCGCAAGACCATGTTCCCGGCTTTTGTTCCAGCTGCCGGAGCATCAATGGTGAGCTTGACCCAAATGGCTGATGAGCCGAAGCCTTTGCTCAGCACGCCTTCATAGGTCTGAAAGCGGGCGTCTTTCACCTGCGCAAAACTTTGCTGTCCGCTGCGATCCTCGAACCAAGCGCGTTGCAAGATCCCATCTTGTGCTTCAGCATGGAAGCCCAACAATGCCAGCAGCACTGAAACCAAAAAGGCTCGCATGACGTTAAAGCGCATCCGGGACTCGCATCACTTGGGGTTTGAAAATGGTGGCGCTTTGTGAGCGCATCGAACTGGCATTTTGCCTGCATCAAAGCCCTGATTCCATCGACCCATGAGCGCGCTCAAGGAAAGAGCGTCAAGTGCTATTCTTGGCCGGTATCAATTGAACTCCAAGGTGAATGCCATGCGTCAATGGCTCCGAGTGACATGGCTGGTTTTGGCATTCATGGGGGCCCTGTCGCACACCTATTTGCATGCGCAGACCGAGCCCAAAAACGCTGGCATCGTGTTGTTGCACGGCAAGTGGGGGGCGCCTCATGGCAACATCAAAAGTTTGGCCGATGCCCTGAAAGCCCATGGCTATGAGGTGACCACCCCGTTCATGCCCTGGAGTACCAAACGCGGCTACGACGCCCCATATCCAGTCGCCATCAACGAGTTAGACGACATCGTCCTGAAGCTGCGTGCCAAAGGTTTGCAGCGGGTCTATGTGATGGGCACCAGCTTTGGTGCCAATGGCTCTGTGGCGCATGCGGCTTATGGCAAGCAAGCCATTGACGGGGTCATTGCCATTGCCCCCGGGCACACGATAGAGCTGCCCAGCACCAGCCAGCTTTACAAGAAAAGCTTGGCGACTGCGGCCAACATGGTCAAAGCTGGCAAAGGCGAAGAGCTGGAAACATTCACCGATTTCAATTCAGGAAAACGACGCGATATCGCGATGAAGGCCTCTGTCTTTGTCAGTTATTTCGATCCGAATGGCTGGGCTTCGATGTCACTTTCAGCCAAAAATGTCAGCCAAAAAATACCCTTGCTGGTCTTGATTGGGGGCCCCCATGACCTGACTGCTGAATTGGGCAAGGCGTATTTTTTCTCGAGTTGGCCACAACACCCCAAAAGCGCATACGCCATTTTGGAAGGTGCAGAGCACTTCACGGCACCAGAATTTGCCATTGCGCCGGTGCTGAAGTGGTTGAGCGAAGCCCAAAATTAAGCCCAGCCAACCGGTGCGGGTTGGTGTTTTGGGTTGACGATTCAGGTCGATGACGCAACAAAAAACCCGCAGCGCCGGTCGGGCGTGCGGGTCATGCGAATGCCAGACGGGGTCTGACACATTGAATTTGGTGGTGATAGGTGGATTTGAACCACCGACATCAGCATTATGAATGCTGCGCTCTAACCAACTGAGCTATATCACCCATGAAACACCGCCTACATCAGCTCTTTTGAAGCCGACGATGCGATCATCAAGCCAAAAATTATACACAAAAAAGGCCAGCCGTTGCCTTGCGGCCAGTTGCAATGGTTCAGGTCGCGCAGACCCGGGGGGCGGGGCCAAGGCGCAGCCAAAAAGGCTAAAGTTCGGCCATGAACTTATCGGGTGGATGGTTTTGGCATGGGCGCGCATGGGCTTCGCAAAAGCGATGGGCCGCGGCCTCTGCCGAAATCTCCGATTGGTTGATGGCGCAAAAGATGCCGCGAGGGCAATTGGTCTTGATGGGCGCCAGCGCAGGCTGGATGTTGCCCACCCTTTGGTTGCAGCAGTTTGAAGAAATCCACGCTTGGGACATTGACCCCTTGGCGGCCCCTTTGTTCAAGTGGCGCCATGCGCGCGAACTGCAACGCCATGGCACGACCTTGCAATTTCACACAGGCGACGGTTTGGCCCAGTTGGCCGAGTTGGTGCAACGCATGCCCCAAGCTTTTTTTTGGTTTGACAACGTGCTGGGGCAATTGCGTTTTATCGAGCCGCCCGTTGCGCACCGCGCGCCCCACGCAGCCCCCCGGCCACAAACCCACCATGATCCGAGCGATGCCACGCACCGGCGTTTGAAAGCCCTGCAAAAAACCTTAGCCCCAGTGTCTTGGGGCAGTGTGCACGACCGCATGTCCGGCCCCACCCTTGCACATACCCCTTGTCCACCAGCGCACCGCACCCATGCCGGCTTGGCCATGGAAGCCCCTGAAGCACAAGCATGGCTGCAAAAAATCGGAGCCGTCAGCCCTTGGCTCGACCACCTGACCGAACATGTTTTGCCACCGGGTACGCCCGTGCAATACACCGCATGGCCCTTCAAGTCGGGCTATGCACACTGGCTGGAAATGGGCTGGACTTGCCCTGTTTCAAGCCCCTGAGCGTCGCTATGATCGACCGATTCCACCTCTGATTTGCGAGATTTCCCCTTGGCACTTCCCACCCCTGCCCCCCGAAAACTGTCCCACACCCGAACCGTGGTCTTTCAAGGCTTTGACCGCGAGGATGGTTTGTGGGACATCGAGGCCCACCTGACGGACACCAAGCCATATGGTTTTCAGGTCTCGACCGAGCGCCCCTTCCCGCCAGAGGAACCCATTCATGGTTTGAAAGTGCGCGTCACGCTGAACGACCAAATGGTGATTCAGGACATTGCCACCTCGATGGACGACATTCCGCACCCCGAATGTGCCGGCGCGCCCCACGGCATGCACAAGCTAATTGGCTGCACCATGGGAGCCGGTTGGCGCAAAGTGATCAACCAACATGTGGGCGGCACCGCGGGGTGCACACACTTGCGAGAAATGTTGTTCAACATGGCCACAGCGGCCTACCAAACACTGCCCTCGGGCCAATGGCAACGCCGCGAGTTGGCGGGACAAGCCCAGCCGGCTGTGAACGAGCCGCCGTTTTATTTGGGGCAATGCCACAGCTGGGCCTATGACAGCCCCACGGTGCAACGCGCTTATCCGATGTTTTTTAAGCCCAAGTCGGCGGACAACTGAACATCCCGCTGGGGTCTGTTCGCATTCTGTTCGCTTTCTGTTCGCAGTCTGTTCGCTTTCTAATCGCTTTCTGATCAATGCCTGTTTGGCTTTCGATCGGGTCTGTTTGGGCCTGAAGTCGCAAGTTGGTTCTTGCGCCAATGCTGGCATTTGTTCTTTCATCGGATCGCGCCACGCCACGCTGCCTGCGATAATCGCCTATCTCAAGCGCGCTCTGCGCTTTCCTTCAACAGCCTCTGGATCTACACCATGAACCGCTGCACTTTGCCCTTGAACGGGCTTGCCTTGCTTTGCTTTGAACTCCTCACACCGCAGGTGAGCGCATGAGCAAGAAGGTCTTCATCAAAACTTTTGGTTGCCAGATGAACGAGTACGACTCGGACAAGATGGCCGATGTGTTGGGGGCCGCTCAAGGCTATGAACCGACGCAAGACGTGGACGAAGCCGATTTGATTTTGTTCAACACCTGCTCGGTGCGCGAGAAGGCGCAAGAAAAAGTGTTCAGCGATTTGGGCCGCGTGCAACATCTGAAAGCCAAGGGCGTGTTGATTGGCGTGGGCGGCTGTGTGGCCAGCCAAGAAGGCGCCGAGATCATCAAGCGTGCGCCTTATGTTGACGTGGTGTTTGGTCCGCAAACGCTGCACCGTTTGCCCGATCTGCTTGCCGAACGCGAGCGCAAACAACGCCCGCAAGTGGACATCAGCTTTCCCGAGATTGAAAAGTTTGACCACCTGCCACCGGCCAAAGTGGAAGGGGCAACGGCCTTTGTATCGATCATGGAAGGCTGCAGCAAATATTGCAGCTACTGCGTGGTGCCCTACACCCGAGGCGAAGAAGTGTCACGCCCCTTTGACGATGTGTTGGTGGAAGTCGCAGGGCTGGCCGCGCAGGGCGTGAAAGAGATCACACTGCTGGGCCAAAACGTGAATGCCTACCGGGGCAAGATGGGCAACACCGCAGAAATGGCTGACTTCGCCATGCTGATTGAATATGTGGCCGACATGCCCGGCATCGAGCGCATCCGCTATGTGACCAGCCACCCCAATGAGTTCACCCAAAGGCTGATTGACTGCTACGAAAAAGTGCCCAAATTGGTGAGCCACTTGCACCTGCCCGTGCAACATGGCTCCGACCGCATTTTGATGGCCATGAAACGCGGCTACACCGCCATGGAGTACAAAAGCACGATTCGAAAGTTGCGGGCCATTCGTCCCGATATGTCGCTCAGCAGCGATTTCATCGTCGGGTTTCCTGGCGAAACCGAAGACGACTTCAACAAGATGATGAAGCTGATCACCGATGTGGGTTTTGACACCAGCTTCAGTTTTATTTTCAGCCCACGCCCCGGCACACCGGCCGCCAATTTGCACGACGACACGCCACATGAAGTCAAGTTGCGCCGATTGCACCACCTGCAAGCCACCATCGAAGAGAACGTGCAACGCATTGGCGAAAGCCGCGTGGGCACGGTGCAGCGCATCTTGGTTGAGCGCCCCTCACGCAAAGATGCGACCGAACTGGCGGGTCGCACCGAATGCAATCGGGTGGTGAATTTTCCGGGCGGGCCAAACATGGACCGCTGGATTGGCCAGATGGCCGATGTGCGCATCACGCAAGGTCTGTCGCACTCGCTGCGCGGTGAGTTGCTGATTCGGGATTAAGCCAAGACGGTCGGCGGTAAACCGCCGACTTTCAGCGGGGCATGCCGGGAAAACCGCCGCCGCCCATCATGCCTTTCATGGCCCCCATGCGCTTCATCATCTTCATCATGCCGCCGCCCGACATCTTTTTCATCATGTCTTGCATTTGCTCAAACTCTTTGAGCATGCGGTTGACGTCTTGCACCTGAACACCTGCACCCGCCGCAATTCGGCGCTTGCGAGTGGCCTTGATGAGATCAGGTCTGCTGCGCTCTTTTGGCGTCATGCTGTGGATGATGCCTTGCTTGCGGCCAATGTCTTTTTCGACCTTGTCCATGTCCATCGAGCCGGCTTTGGCCGCCATTTGTGAGGGCAACTTGTCCATCAGGCTCGACAAACCACCCATCTGTTTCATCTGCTGGATTTGCGCCAAGAAATCGTTCAAATCAAAGCCGCCGCCACTCTTGACCTTGGCTGCCAACTTTTGAGCCGCCTCGATGTCCACACCCGCGGTGACTTGCTCCACCAAGGCCAAGATATCGCCCATGCCCAAAATGCGGCCTGCATGGCGCTCGGCGTCGAATACCTCGAGGCCATCAATCTTCTCGCTGGTACCGGCAAACTTGATCGGCACGCCGGTGATTTGGCGCACCGACAACGCGGCACCGCCGCGAGAGTCGCCGTCAAGCTTGGTCAACACAATGCCCGTCAGGGGCAAGGCGTCGCTGAAAGCGCGCGCGGTGTTGGCCGCGTCTTGACCTTGCATGGCGTCCACCACAAACAAGGTTTCCACCGGCTTGAGTTCGGCATGCAAACCTTTGATCTCGGTCATCAAGGCTTCGTCAATGGCCAGTCGACCTGCGGTGTCCACCAGCAACACGTCAAAGAAATGCTTGCGTGCGTAATCAATAGCTGCGCGGGCAATGTCCAACGGCTTTTGATCGGGCGAGCTGGGAAACCACTCAGCGCCGGCTTGGGCCGTCACGGTTTTGAGCTGCTCAATGGCGGCGGGTCGGTAGACGTCACCCGAGACCGTCAGCACTTTTTTCTTGCGCTTTTCAATCAGGTGCTTGGCCAATTTGGCGGTGGTGGTGGTTTTACCGGCACCTTGCAAACCGGCCATCAAGATCACGGCGGGCGGTTGCGCGGCCAAATTGATGTCCGACACCCCCTCGCCCATGGTGGCGGCCAATTCGCGGTTGACCACCCCCACCAGCGCCTGACCGGGCTTGAGCGAACCCAAAACTTCTTGACCCAAGGCTTTTTCTTTGACCCGCGCAATGAAATCGCGCACCACCGGCAGCGCCACATCGGCCTCTAACAAGGCCATGCGCACCTCGCGCAACATGTCGGCCACATTCGACTCGGTGATGCGAGCCTGTCCGCTGATGGTCTTGACGAGGCGTGAGAGTTTGTCGGTCAGAGCGGAGGCCATGGGTGGAAAATCCAGAAAAAATTAAGTTCAGCGGTGCGGCGAAGCCCCTGCGGCCTCGCCTGAAAGGCTAAACTCTGAACCATGATTTTAGCGAGTCCCCCATTTTGGATGCTGCCCGTCACCGTGTTGGCGGCGTTGGCCTACGGGTTGCCCGCTTTGGTCGCGGGCAGGCTCACCGATGCGCATGCGCGTCGCTTGCTCTGGTTGGCTTGGCTGGCCCATGCGGTCGCCTTGCTGAGCACGCTGATTGGGCCTGCTCGGTTTGGCTTCGCCCCCGCCATTTCCGTGACCGCTTGGCTGGTGGTCACCGCTTATATGGTGGAAAGCCAGTTCTTCCCGACCTTCAAAGCGCGTTGGGCTATGGGTGGACTGGGCAGCATTGCCGTGCTGTTGGCGTGGCTCTTTCCGGGCACCCCATTGACGACACAGGTGTCGGCTTGGTTGCCACTGCATTGGGCATTGGGGCTGTCGGCTTACGGCATGTTTGCCGCTGCGGTGGTGCATGCCTGGATGATGACGCGCGCCGAACACGATATCCGCTTGGCCCATGACGCCGACAGCGGCCTTCCCTTGCTGACCTTGGAACGCCTCATGTTCCGATTCGTCATTGCGGGGTTCATCTTGCTGACCGCGACGTTGATGGCCGGTGTTTTGTTTGGCGAAGCCTTGTACGGGCAAGGTCACGCGCATTGGCGCTGGGACCACAAAACCATTTTTGCCCTGCTCTCTTGGATCACTTTTGCGGTTCTGTTATTCGGTCGCAGCCAATGGGGTTGGCGTGGTCGGCGTGCGGTCCGGGTGCTCTACATTGGCGCAAGTTTGCTGCTGTTGTCTTATGCAGGCTCTCGCTTTGTGATGGAAATCTTGCTGGGGCGTGCCGGATGAAGTACCTCTTTATATTGTTGGTGGTCTTGTTGGTCATCTGGGCCATCAAACGGGGTCGCGCCAAACCCCCATCGGCCGGAGCACCCCCCGCAGAGCCAGCGAAGCCCTCAGAAATGGTGACCTGCGCCCATTGCGGCATCCACCTGCCCCATGAAGAAGCCGTGAACGGCCAAAAAGGGGTTTACTGCAGCACCGAGCACCGGACTGCAGCGCAAGACCGCAACCCAGTTTGATGGCACAGCGGTGATGCGTGCGCCTGCCAGCGACCCCGTCTCGCCCATCGGCCCTGACGGCTGGCATGCACAAGCGCAACGGCTTGACTCGCCCAATTTTGGAGCGCGACCCCAGGGCGCTTGCATTGATCTGATCGTGGTGCACTCCATCAGCCTGCCACCGGGGCAATACGGCGGTGACCACGTGCAACGCTTGTTTACCAACCAACTCGATTGGGAGGCGCACCCTTACTTTCAAAGCATTCGCGGCTTGGAGGTTTCGTCTCATTTTTATGTTCGCCGAGACGGCACGCTTTGGCAATTTGTCAGCTGCCATGACCGTGCTTGGCACGCGGGGCAGTCGTCCTACAGAGGCCGGGCCAACTGCAACGACGACTCGATCGGCATCGAACTCGAAGGCCTGGAGGGGCACACCTTCGAAGAGGCTCAGTACCAAACCTTGGCGCAGCTGTGCCAGGACATTGGCCTGGCATTCCCCGTCCAACACATCGCGGGGCACGAACACATTGCACCCGGACGGAAACAAGATCCCGGCCCAGGCTTCAGTTGGGATCGTTTGAAAAATTTGTTGGATTTTCCGCCTCAGGTTTTTCCCTGATTGGCCCGCTGTCCCGCCGCATTCGAAAAAAAATTTCAGCGGCAAAAAATGTGCGCCTCGCAGACCTCTGTGAGCCTAACTTGCCTGACTCCCCCCTGTGCAGGGCACGCCAATCAAGGCTTCTTCTCGACAAATCCCTCAGAACCCGCACCACACTTGAGCCGCGCAAAAAAAGCCCCTGCAAATGCGGTGTTGGGGATGCTTTTTTCAGCCAGTGAAAAGCGACTTCAGGCGCCCGGCCTGCGGCATTTATTTGTCTTTTTTTGGGAAACTGACAAAACAGACAAGTACACTACCTGTAGTGGCTTGTAATGACTTCAGACACCATATATAGTGTCTCTTACAAATTTTCACAATTCAATTTGACGCCCGTTCAAGCGGCAAATTCCAGATTCAACGCGATCCAAAAACTAAAGAAAATGACCATGCAAACCGATCTGAACATCTCGACGACTTCTACCGGGCAAATGCACCAGCCCACCGCCTCACACAGCAGCACCCCGACCACCCAGACACTGGCGCATTACCAGATCATTCGACGCAACGGTGCCGTGGTGTCGTTCGAGCCGAACAAGATTGCAGTGGCGTTGATGAAAGCCTTTTTGGCTGTGCATGGCACCCAAGGCGCCGCCTCTGCCAGCGTGCGTGAAGTGGTGGAAGAATTGACGCAAAACGTGGTGCGCGCGTTGGTGCGCTCACGCCCAGGCGGCGGCACTTTCCACATTGAAGACGTGCAAGACCAAGTCGAATTGGGCTTGATGCGCAGCAGCAACCACGAAGTGGCCCGGGCTTATGTGTTGTACCGCGAGCGTCGCACACAAGAGCGTGCACAACAACAGCAAGCGGCCGCCACACCCGCCGAGCCACGCTTGCATGTCATCGACGGCGGCCAGCGTGTGGCCCTTGATCTGGATTACCTCAAATCCTTGATGGTGAACGCCTGTGCTGGTTTGGGTAAAGACGTCAGCCCCGACCCCATCGTGGCTGAAACCATGCGCAACCTGTATGACGGTGTGCCGATGGAAGAGGTTTACAAAGCCTCGATCTTGGCATCACGCACCCTGATCGAAAAAGACCCGGACTACACCTATGTGACCGCGCGTTTGCTGATGCACACCATCGCCAAAGAAATTTTTGGCAAAGAAGTGACGCAAGCCCAAATGGCCGAGGAGTACATCAACTACTTCCCCCAGTTCATCAAAAAAGGCGTGGACAACGACCTGCTCGATGAAAAACTGCTGCAGTTTGACCTGAAGAAACTGGCCACGGCGCTCAAGCCCGAACGCGATTTGCAGTTCGACTACCTCGGTTTGCAAACCCTGTATGACCGTTACTTTTTGCACGTCCGCAAGCAACGCATCGAGATGCCTCAGGCCTTCTTCATGCGCGTCGCGATGGGCCTGTCGCTCAACGAAATCAACCGCGAAGCCCGTGCCATCGAGTTCTACGAAGTGCTCTCGTCGTTCGACTTCATGTCCTCGACACCCACCCTGTTCAACAGCGGTACTTTGCGCTCGCAATTGTCCAGTTGCTACCTGACCACGGTGCCCGACGATCTGGATGGCATCTACGAGTCCATCAAAGAAAACGCCTTGTTGTCGAAGTTTGCAGGCGGCCTGGGCAATGACTGGACCCGTGTCCGTGCCATGGGTTCCCACATCAAAGGCACCAACGGCGAATCACAAGGCGTTGTGCCTTTCCTCAAAGTGGTCAATGACACCGCCGTGGCCGTTAACCAAGGTGGCAAACGCAAAGGTGCGGTCTGCACCTATTTGGAAACCTGGCACTTGGACATCGAAGAGTTCTTGGAATTGCGCAAGAACACCGGCGATGACCGTCGCCGCACCCACGACATGAACACGGCCAACTGGATTCC
>JBEGTA010000322.1:0-4315 GCA_041179665.1 Pseudomonadota bacterium | reverse complement strand
TCCAGCTCACGCTGTCCCAAACTTGGTGCAGGTCTTCCAGCTTGGCTGCAAAAACTTCTTTGGTGTCGCGCCAAATGCTCAGCTCGCCAACGCCTTTGGTGATGGTGGCGTGCGCAGGCCGTGTCTTGCCAATGACGTGGGTGTGTTTGGACAAACCATGCTCACGCAAGGTCTGCAACACCGCATTGCGATCGGCGGTGCGCACTTGCAAGACCACGCCCAGCTCTTCATTGAACAAGGCTTTGAGGGTGAGTTCTTCACGCCGTGCACTGACTTGGCCCGCCCAATTTTTGGCATCGCCATGGTCGGCTCGGCTGTCGCTGATGCCATCTCCTTCGGTGACCAGCATGTCCACATTGAGGGCCACCCCAACATGACCGGCAAAGGCCATTTCGGCGACCGCGGCCAACAAGCCGCCGTCGCTGCGGTCGTGGTAAGCCAAAATTTGGCCCTGCGTGCGCAACTGGATGATGGCCTTGACCAAGTTGACCAAGGATTGGGGGTTGTCCAAATCGGGCACGCTGTCACCAAATTGGCCGAGGGTCTGTCCCAATATGCTGCCGCCCATGCGGTTGCGGCCTTCGCCCAAATCCACCAGCAACAAGCTGGTGTCGTCCGTTTGGGCATCCAACTGAGGCGTGAAGGTGCCACGCACATCGGGCAAAGTGGCAAATGCCGTGATGATCAGGCTCACGGGTGACGTCACCTTGCGGGTCTCGCTGCCCACTGGCCACTGGGTGCGCATCGACAAACTGTCTTTGCCCACCGGAATGGCAATGTCCAAGGCAGGGCAAAGGGCCAAGCCCACGGCTTTGACGGTGTCGTACAAAGCGGCGTCTTCGCCGGGTTCACCGCAAGCGGCCATCCAGTTGGCGGACAGTTTGACGCGCGGCAACTCGATGGGTGCCGCCAGCAAATTGGTGATGGCTTCGGCCACCGCCATGCGCCCAGAAGCCGCCGCATTCAGCGAGGCCAGCGGCGTGCGTTCGCCCATGCTCATGGCTTCACCTGCAAAGCCGGCGTAATCGGCCAAGGTCACCGCCACATCGGCCACCGGCACTTGCCATGGGCCTACCATCTGGTCACGGTGCGTGAGCCCGCCCACGGCGCGGTCGCCGATGGTGATCAAAAAGCGTTTCGAAGCCACTGTGGGGTGGCTGAGCACATCAATCACCGCTTGTTGCAGGGACACACCCGTCAAATCCATGGCAGGCGACTGACGCGCGACACGCGTGACATCGCGGTGCATTTTGGGGGGCTTGCCCAGCAGCACATCCATGGGCATGTCCACCGGGCTTTCTTTACCCTCGTCGACCAACTGCAACTGACGCTCTGCGGTGGCCACGCCAATCACAGCGAAGGGGCAACGCTCGCGTTCGCAAAACGACTTGAACAGCGGCAATGACTCCGGGGTGATGGCCATCACATAACGCTCTTGGCTTTCGTTGGACCATATTTCTTTGGGTGCCAAGCCCGACTCTTCCAAAGGCACGGCGCGAAGATCAAAACGCGCACCCCGGCCGGCATCGTTGGTCAACTCGGGAAAGGCGTTGGACAAGCCCCCTGCCCCCACATCGTGGATGGCCAAAATGGGGTTGTTTGCCCCTTGTGCCCAGCAGTGGTTGATGACCTCTTGCGCGCGGCGCTCAATTTCGGGGTTGCCGCGTTGCACCGAGTCGAAATCCAATTCGGCCGCGTTGGTGCCCGTGGCCATGGAACTGGCCGCGCTGCCGCCCATGCCAATGCGCATGCCGGGACCGCCCAACTGGATCAACAAACTGCCTGCTGGAAATTCGATCTTTTGGGTTTGTTGCGCATCGATCTGACCCAAACCACCCGCGATCATGATCGGCTTGTGATAGCCACGGACCACACCATCTACGGTCTGTTCGTACTCACGAAAATAGCCCAGCAAATTGGGCCGGCCAAACTCGTTGTTGAAGGCGGCGCCGCCCAATGGCCCCTCGGTCATGATTTGCAAAGGGCTGGCAATGTGCTCTGGTTTGCCATCGGGTTGGTCACTCAAACCGCCCCAGAGCTTGGACACCGTGAACCCCGACAAACCCGCTTTGGGCTTAGAGCCCCGACCGGTGGCGCCTTCGTCACGGATCTCGCCACCCGCGCCAGTCGATGCGCCTGGAAATGGCGAAATGGCGGTCGGGTGGTTGTGGGTTTCCACCTTCATCAGCACGTGGTGCACTGCGGCTTCAGTTTGGTAAACAGCACCTTTCTCGCTGTGCGGGCCGTGTTCCGCTTTTTCACTATTTTGGCCTTGTTGACCTTGCACACCAGCGCCAGCAGCGCGGGCCACAAAGCGCTCCAGCGTGTGGCCTTCCATCACCGAGGCGTTGTCTGAGTACGCCACCACCGTGTGTTGCGGGCTCACTTGGTGGGTGTTGCGGATCATGCCAAACAAGCTCTTGTCTTGGGCCACACCATCGATGGTGAACTCGGCATTGAATATTTTGTGGCGGCAATGCTCGCTGTTGGCTTGGGCAAACATCATCAACTCCACATCGGTGGGGTTGCGTTGCAAGCCAGTAAATGCTTTCAGCAGGTAGTCGATCTCGTCTTCGGCCAGAGCCAAGCCCCAAGCTGTGTTGGCCTGGACCAAGGCGTTGCGCCCTCCGCCCAGCACATCCACATGCGCCATGGGCGCGGGCTCTAATGCGGTAAACAAGGCGGCGGCCTCGGCTCGGCTGGGCATCGCCGATTCGGTCATGCGGTCGTGCAGCACAGTGGCCACTTGGCCTAAATGCTCGGCACTCAGTTTGGCGCTGCCCAACAAGGGCGACTTCAAGGTCAGGCGATATTCCGTCAAGCGTTCGACCCGACGCAACTCAATGCCGCAGTTGTGCGCAATGTCGGTGGCTTTGGAGGCCCAAGGCGAGACTGTGCCCAAACGGGGACTGACCACGATGACGGGACCAGCCAAGGGACCGGTGTAAGGCTCGCCATAGGTCAGCAACGCAGCCAGGGTTTTGTGAGGCGCCTCGGCCAACGGTGAAACAGTGGCCACCAGGTGAACAAAACGGGCAGAAATGCCCACAATTTGAGGAGAAATAACGGCCAAACGGGGCAAAAGCTGGGCAATGCGGAAGTCGCTGAGGGCGTTGCCGCCTTCGAAAGTCGTGATGTGCAGGGACACGGGGTGACCTTGTTATGGGACGGAAAAAGCGTAGCGCCGGAGCCGCTGACTGGGGCTGACCGACAAAGGGGCTATTTTAGCCGGGGAAACCCTGATTTCAGCCGCGGCCAGAAGCCTCTGGGATAATCTCGCGCTATGACCATTACCTTGAAAACAGCCGAAGACATTGAAGGCATGCGGCTGGCCTGCCGACTGGCCTCTGAAGTGCTGGACTACATCGAGCCCTTCGTCAAGCCGGGCATCACCACCAACGAGATCGACAAGCTTTGCCATGACTACATGGTGAATGTGCAGCAGTGCATCCCCGCTCCGCTGAACTATGCGCCGGGCGGCTACAAGCCCTACCCCAAGTCGATTTGCACCTCCATCAACCACCAAGTCTGTCACGGCATTCCGAACGACAAGCCTTTGAAAAAAGGCGATTCGCTGAACATCGACATCACCACCATCAAAAACGGCTGGCACGGTGACACCAGCCGCATGTTTCATGTGGGCGAGGCCTCGATCGCTGCCAAACGTCTGGCCCATTTGACTTACGAGGCCATGTGGAAAGGCATTGAACAAGTCAAGCCCGGTGCCCATTTGGGCGACATCGGGCATGCCATTCAAAAGTTTGCCGAAGGTCACGGCTTTTCGGTGGTGCGTGAGTTTTGCGGCCACGGCATCGGCCGCGGCTTTCACGAAGAGCCACAGGTCTTGCATTACGGCAAACCCGGCACTTTGGTCCAATTGGTGCCCGGCATGGTCTTCACCATCGAACCCATGATCAACGCAGGCAAACGCGACATCAAGGAGATAGGCGACGGCTGGACCATTGTGACCAAAGACCATTCTTTGTCGGCCCAGTGGGAGCACACCGTGGTGGTGACCGAAACAGGCTACGAAGTTTTGACGTTGTCCGCAGGTAGCCCTCCCATTCCGGCCTTCATCACCGAAAAAGCAACCGCCTGAAATGAGCGCGCTGTCCCCATCTGCCGACTTGGCGCTGCTGCGAGAGACCTACAAGCAGGACAAGGCGGCCGTGCTGCGCACGCTGGCCAACAGCGGGTCTGCTGCGCGGGGACTGAAGCAAACCCTGAAGCAACTCTCCATCTTGGCGGATGGCTTGCTGATTCAGCTTTGGCAAAACGCCCAATTTGCGCCTGACTTGAGCTTGGTGGCGGTGGG
>JBEGTA010000321.1:0-3225 GCA_041179665.1 Pseudomonadota bacterium | reverse complement strand
CGCTGGCCGATCGCTTGATTCAACGGTGTGGAGGACTTGAAGCGCGCGAAATGGAAGCCCAGGTGCTCGACTCGATGGACATCGAGAAAGAGCGGGGCATCACCATCAAGGCACAAACCGCAGCGCTCCACTACAAAGCCAAAGATGGTCAGGTTTACAACCTCAACTTGATTGACACGCCCGGCCACGTCGACTTTTCTTACGAGGTGTCGCGGTCGTTGTCGGCTTGCGAAGGCGCCTTGTTGGTGGTGGACGCCAGCCAGGGCGTTGAAGCCCAAACCGTCGCCAACTGCTACACCGCGCTCGACTTGGGCGTGGAGGTGGTGCCGGTGCTCAACAAGATGGATTTGCCCAACGCTGACCCGGATAACGCACGCAGCGAAGTCGAAGACGTGATCGGCATTGACGCTACAGACGCCATTCCGTGTTCGGCCAAAACGGGCATGGGCATCGAAGAGATTCTTGAAGCCGTGGTGGCTCGCATTCCACCGCCCAAAGGTAACCCTGATGCGCCCTTGCGCGCCATGATCATTGACAGCTGGTTTGACAGCTATGTCGGCGTGGTCATGTTGGTGCGGGTCATCGATGGCCAGTTGCTGAAAAACGAGCGCATTCGCATGATGGCGAGCAACGCCGTTTATGAAGCCGGCAGCTTGGGCGTGTTCACCCCCGCCAACGAGCCACGCCAGATGTTGAGGGCCGGTGAGGTGGGCTACATCATTGCCGGCATCAAAGAACTCCAAGCGGCGAAGGTGGGTGACACCGTCACGCTGGAAAAGAAACTGCCCAACAACTTGGGCCCCGCCTCAGAAGCCTTGCCGGGTTTCAAAGAAATTCAGCCCCAAGTGTTCGCCGGTCTGTACCCGACAGAAGCCAACCAATACGATGCCCTGCGTGACGCACTGGAAAAACTCAAGCTCAACGACGCCTCGCTGCACTATGAGCCCGAAGTGTCACAAGCCTTGGGCTTTGGTTTTCGCTGCGGCTTTTTGGGCTTGTTGCACATGGAAATCGTGCAGGAGCGGCTCGAGCGCGAATTCGACCAAGACCTGATCACCACGGCCCCCAGCGTGGTCTACCAAGTGGTCAAAGGCGATGGCGAAGTCATCATGGTGGAGAACCCCTCCAAGATGCCTGAGCAGGGCAAGATGCAAGAAATTCGCGAGCCCATTGTCACGGTGCATTTGTACATGCCGCAAGACTATGTGGGCCCGGTGATGACGCTGGCCAACCAAAAACGCGGCGTTCAAATCAACATGGCCTACCACGGCCGTCAGGTCATGCTGACCTATGAAATGCCCTTGGGCGAGATCGTGCTGGACTTCTTTGACAAACTCAAATCGGTCAGCCGGGGCTATGCCTCGATGGACTATGAATTCAAAGAATTCCGGGCTTCTGATGTGGTCAAGGTCGATATTTTGCTGAACGCTGAAAAAGTCGATGCCCTGTCCATCATCGTGCACCGCACGCAGGCCCAGTACCGGGGCCGTGCGGTGGCGGCCAAGATGCGCGAGATCATCAGTCGACAAATGTTTGATGTGGCGATTCAAGCGGCCATTGGAGCCAATATCATTGCGCGTGGAACCATCAAAGCGCTGCGCAAAAACGTGTTGGCCAAATGCTATGGTGGCGACATCACGCGCAAACGCAAGCTGCTGGAAAAACAAAAGGCAGGTAAAAAGCGCATGAAACAGATTGGCTCGGTCGAGGTGCCTCAAGAGGCGTTTCTGGCCATTTTGCAGGTGGAAGATTGATGCAGTTTTTGACATCTTTGGTGCTGGCCGCTTTTGTGGGCTACGCCGGCAGTTGGTACCTGGGTTTCATAGAGGGCAATTTCGCGTTGCTCTTGTTGTTGGCCACCGGGGTGACCGGTGTGTATTGGCTGGCTGAGCGCTTTTACTTTTTGCCTCAGCGCCAAAAAGCGGTGCAGCAACTCGAGGCCGAAACGGCCCAACGGCGCGCCGAACTGAGCAAAATGGGCATCGACAAAGTCGACTCCGACAACGTTGAAGCCCGCGAAAAGTTGCTCATGCAACCTTGGTGGTTGGATTGGACGGCGGGTTTGTTTCCGGTCATTGTGGTGGTTTTTGTTTTGCGCTCCTTTTTGTTTGAGCCCTTCAAGATTCCATCGGGCTCGATGATCCCGACGCTGCACATTGGCGACCTGATTTTGGTGAACAAGTTTCACTACGGCATTCGCTTGCCCGTGGCCAACATCAAGCTGACCGATGGTGCGCCAGTGCAGCGCGGCGATGTGATGGTGTTTCGCTACCCACCCAAACCTTCGGTGGACTACATCAAGCGGGTGGTGGGGGTGCCTGGCGATGAAGTCTCTTATTTGAACAAGAAGCTGTCGATCAATGGCAAGCCCTTGCCCATTCAGCCCTTGCCGGACTTCTTTGACGACTCCACCATGCGGTATTTCAAGCACCGCAGCGAGACCTTGGGGGCCAAGCCACACCAAATCATTTTGGACGACGAGCGCCACTCTTTCATACCGGGGGCAGACCAGTTTGTCGGCCGCGATAACTGCAACTACACCGTTGAGGGTGTGACCTGCAAAGTCCCAGAAGGCCACTATTTCATGATGGGCGATAACCGCGACAATTCGCTCGATTCACGTTATTGGGGGTTTGTTCCCGATGCCAACATCGTCGGCAAAGCCTTTTTTGTCTGGATGAACTTTGGTAACTTGAAGCGCATTGGCGCGTTTGACTGAGGTGCGTGTGGCCACATCCTCCGCTGTTTCGTCTTCTTTGTCTGACCTGCAAATCCGTCTGGGTTATGCCTTTCGCCAGACGGGCTTGTTGCAACAAGCGGTCACGCACCGCAGCTTCAGCGCGGACCACAACGAGCGCTTGGAGTTTTTAGGCGACTCGGTGCTCAACCTGTCGGTGGCGAACCTGTTGTATGGCCAACTGACCAGCTTGCCTGAGGGTGATTTGTCGCGGGTTCGGGCCAATTTGGTCAAGCAAGACACGTTGCATCAACTGGCCAAAACCCTCGACTTGTCTTCTGTGATGCGGCTGGGTGAGGGCGAAATGCGCTCTGGCGGTCAAAACCGCCCCTCTATCTTGGCCGATGCCCTTGAAGCCATCATTGGTGCTGTTTATCTGGATGGCGGTTACCAAGATGCACAAGCCTTGGTTGAACGCCTGTTTGCAAAGGTGGACATCAAACCCGATATGCAGGCCGTGGGCAAAGACCCGAAAACCGAATTGCAAG
>JBEGTA010000320.1:0-9956 GCA_041179665.1 Pseudomonadota bacterium | reverse complement strand
TTTTCTTCAGCGTCTTTGCCGTTCGACAAGTGTTTTTCAAGGTCGGCTTCGCGGGTGCGCAAGGCGGCAAAGACATTGCCGTTTTCGGTCTCGTCCAACATCACTTCGGGCACGATGCCTTTGGCCTGAATGGCGCGGCCACTCGGGGTGTAGTAGCGTGCCGTGGTGATTTTCAGGGCCGTGTCAGGCCCAAGTGGACGCACGGTTTGCACCGAGCCTTTGCCAAAGGTCTGGCTGCCCATCAGGGTGGCGCGCTTGTAGTCTTGCAAAGCGCCTGCCACGATCTCACTGGCAGAGGCCGAGCCTTCGTTGACCAGCACCACCAAGGGCACCTTTTTCAGCGCACCGCCGGTGGCTTTGGTCATGCGCGTGATGGGGTCGTTGCTGCTGTTGCGGCGCCAAAACTGGGGCGAAGCTTTGTAAGTGAATTTGCTCTCTTCGAGCTGCCCGTTGGTGGTGACCACCGTGACGTTTTCTGGCAAAAAGGCCGCAGACAAGGCCACGGCGGCATCGAGTAAGCCGCCGGGGTCGTTGCGCAAATCGAGCACCAAGCCCTTGAGTTGGGGCTCTTGTTTGTACATTTCTTCGATCTTGCGCGCAAAGTCTTCGACAGTGCGTTCTTGGAATTGCGAGACACGAATCCAGCCGTAACCGGGCTCGATCAATTTCGATTTGACCGATTGCGTCTTGATTTCTTCGCGAATGATGGTGACCGGGAAGGTGCGGTTTTCGGCTTTGCGGAAGATGGTCAACACGACCTTGGTTTTGGGTTCACCCCGCATCCGTTTGACGGCTTCGCTGAGCGTCAAGCCTTTGACCGCGGTGTCGTCAATTTTGGTGATCAAGTCGTTTGGCTTGAGGCCTGCACGGTCCGCTGGCGAGCCTTCGATGGGGGAGACGACTTTGACCAAGCCATCTTCTTGGCTGATTTCGATGCCTACGCCAACAAATTTGCCAGATGTGCCCTCAGAGAATTCTTTGAAGGTTTTCTTGTCGAAATATTGGGAGTGCGGATCCAAACTGGCCACCATGCCAGAGATGGCTTCTGAGATCAGTTTTTTCTCGTCCACGGGTTCGACATAGTCACTTTTGACGATGCCAAACACAGCCGCCAATTGCTGCAATTCTTCGAGTGGCAATGGCGCCATGTTGCCGCGCGCCACGGTTTGCAATGACACAGTGGTCAATGCACCCGCAAGGGCGCCTACGCTGATCCAGCCGGCGATCTTGAGTTTGTGTCCCATGAGCTTGTGCTTTACCTTTTAGATGCGGGTCAATATACACCCGCAGACCGGATCATTGGCACGGCAAGCTGCAAATAGCTTGCTGTGCCGTGGCGAATCGAAAATCAAGCTTTCCCTTGGCTGGCCACGGCCGCTGCCGCTTTTGCCGCCGCTTCAGCATCGCCCAAATAATAGTGGCGAATCGGCTTTAGGTTGGCATCCAATTCGTAGACCAAAGGAATACCGTTCGGGATGTTCAGGTTCACGATGTCGCTGTCTGAAATACCGTCCAAGTATTTGATGAGGGCCCGAATCGAGTTGCCGTGGGCCGCAATCAGCACCCGTTTGCCCGACTTGATACTGGGGGCAATGCTGTCGTTCCAAGCAGGCAGCACCCGGGCCACAGTGTCTTTCAGGCATTCGGTCAGAGGCACGGCGTCAGGCTTGACTTCGGCATAGCGGCGGTCGCTGCGCTCAGAGCGGGGGTCTGTGGCTTCAAGTGCGGGTGGGGGCGTGTCGTAACTGCGGCGCCAGATCAGCACCTGCTCATCGCCATATTGTTTGGCCATGTCGGCTTTGTTCAGGCCTTGCAAAGCGCCATAGTGGCGCTCGTTCAGCCGCATGTCTTTCACCACGGGCAGCCATGTCCGGTCCATCTCGTCGAGTGCCAGCCACAGCGTGCGAATGGCACGCTTGAGCACCGAGGTGTAGCAAAGGTCGAAATCCCAACCTTCGGCTTTCAGCAGTTTTCCGGCCGCAGAGGCTTGGCTCACGCCGGTGGGGGTCAAGTCAACATCGGTCCAGCCTGTGAAGCGGTTTTCTAAGTTCCAGGTGGATTCGCCGTGGCGAATAAGGACAAGTTTGTACATGGGTGCTAGCAGCAATGGCTGTCGAGGTCAGGGTGGCAAAACAAGGGATAAGCCCATCATTTTAGAATTGAGTCTTGGCGACTCCCTGACGGGTCGGTGTTTTTGGCTTACAAAGGTCTGTTTCGTGAAATTTCTCCTCGACAATTGGATGCTCATCAGCGTGGCTTTGGCCTCTGGTGTGGCTTTGCTTTTTCCTGTGCTGAGTGCGGGCAATGGGCTCAACCCCCAAGACATGGTGCAACTGATGAACCGTGAAAAAGCCATCGTGATTGATGTCTGCGAGCCCGACGAATTTGCCAAAGGCCATGTGATTGGGGCCAAGAACCTGCCTTTGGCCCAACTCGAAGAGAAGCTGGCGCAAGTCGTCAAAAGCAAAACTGCCCATGTGGTCATGGTCTGCCAAGTGGGTGCCCGTTCGGCCCGAGCTGCCGCTACCGCGCGCAAACTGGGTTTTGAAAATGTGCAGTCATTGTCCGGCGGCCTGAAAGCCTGGCAAGCGGCCAGCATGCCTGTCGAAAAAGCCTGATTCAAGGAGCCCCGCATGCAAGCCGTCAAAATGTTCACCACCGCCGTTTGCCCATACTGCGTGCGTGCCAAGCAACTGCTCAAGTCACGAGGCGTTGAGCAGATCGAAGAAATCCGCATCGACCTCGACCCCGTCCAGCGCGACCACATGATGCAAATCACAGGTCGCCGCACCGTGCCGCAAATTTATGTGGGCGAAACCCACGTCGGCGGTTGCGACGACCTGATGGCGCTCGATGCCAAGGGCGGTCTGATGCCCTTGTTGCAAGCCGCCTGATCCATGGCCTCATGGGGCTGACGTGGGGCAGACGCTCCCTTTGGGCAGGGGGCGTCCCGATGGCTGATAATTCACGGGTTTCAACCTTGGGCAGCCCCTTTTGAGTTGCCCGCTCATTAGACAAAGAGAACCGCATGACCGACACCGCCGTCACATCCGAAGCCCAAGCCCCAGTGTTTCAAATCCAGCGGGTTTATCTGAAAGAGGCTTCGCTGGAGCAGCCCAATTCCCCTGCCATCTTGTTGGAACAACAGCAACCCAGCGTCGACATTCAATTGGGTGTGGAAGCCACGCCCGCCGCAGAAGGCGTGTTCGAGGTTTGCGTGACCGCCACCGTGCACACCAAGATCGCTGACAAAACAGTCTTTTTGGCCGAGTGCAAGCAAGGCGGCATTTTCGAAATTCGCCATGTGCCGGAAGACCAGATGGGCGCCATCATGGGCATCGCTTGCCCGCAAATTGTGTACCCCTATTTGCGAGCCAGCGTGGCAGATCTGATCACCCGTGCCGGTTTCCCGCCTGTGCACTTGGCGGAGATCAATTTCCAGGCCATGTACGAGCAGCAACAGGCCCAAGCGGCAGCGACACAGCAGTAATTTTTGCGCCCACACGGCATGCACATCACCATCGTCGGGGCTGGCGCTTGGGGCACTGCCTTGGCCATTGCCGCCACGCGCCAGTCGGTCTCTGTGTCTCTGCACGCCCGCGATGCTGCGCAAGCGCAGGCCATGCAAGAACAGCGCCGCAACGAGCGCTATTTGCCGGGGGTGGACCTGCCAGAAGGGCTGACCATTTCCTCCGGTTCCTTGGCCGTCCTGGCGCAACAAGCCCAGCCCGAAGACTTGTTTGTCATTGCCACGCCGATGGCGGGTTTGCGTCAGGTGTTGCAGGCCTTGGTGGGTGTGCCGGGGTCTGTGGCTTGGTTGTGCAAGGGTTTTGAGGCTGAAACGGGCCTCATGCCCCATGAAGTGCAGGCCCAAGTCGCTCCGCACTTGAAGGCCGGCGCTCTGAATGGTCCGAGCTTTGCCCAAGAGGTGGCCCGCAGTCAGCCAACGGCGCTGGTCGCCGCTAGCCCACATGCTTCGGTGCGCGAGGCTTTGGTACAGGCCTTTCATGGTGCCAGTTTGCGGGTCTATGCCAACGAGGATATCGTCGGCGTTGAGGTGGGTGGCGCGGTGAAGAACGTTTTGGCCATTGCCACCGGGCTGTGCGATGGCCTTGAGCTGGGCCTGAACGCCAGGGCCGCTTTGATCACGCGCGGACTGGCCGAGATGACCCGTTTGGGCGTGGCGTTGGGGGCCAAGCCCGAGACATTTATGGGCCTTTCGGGCCTTGGCGATTTGGTGCTGACAGCCACTGGCGATTTGAGCCGGAACCGAAAAGTGGGGCTTTTGTTGGCCCAAGGTCTGAGCCTAGAGCAGGCCGTGACGTCGCTTGGGCATGTGGCCGAGGGTGTGTACAGCGCCCGCACGGTGCACCAACGTGCTCGCCAGTTGGGGGTGGACATGCCCATCACCGAAGCGGTCGTGGCGCTGTTGGACGGCCGCCTAAAGGCCAGCGAAGCGGTGCAAGTGCTGATGGGGCGTGGCCCCCGGGGTGAGGCGGTTTAAGGTCTTGCGGTCGATGGCCATGCTTTCGAGCGCCGACAAAAAACCAAACGAGTTCAGATTTCGAGGTTGTCAATCAGGCGCGTCGCGCCCAACTTGGCAGCACCCAACACCACCAAGGCATCACCTGCTTGTGGCGCTTGCAGGTCGTGCCTGCGGCGCACGGTGAGGTAGTCGGGCACCCAGCCCCGTTGTTTTAGCCCGGCCATGGCTTTGGCTTCAAGGGCGGCGCGTTGTGTCGGCAATGCGTGTGCGGCAGCCAGCGCGTCACGCCCCAAGGCACGCAAAGCCAGTGCGAGTTGCGCAGCCTCTATTCGCTCGAGGTCAGACAAATAACCGTTACGAGAGCTGAGCGCCAGACCGTCTTCAGCGCGGCAGGTTTCGGCGCCCACCACCTCAATGGGCAGCGCCAACTGAAGCACCATCTGCCGAATCACCATGAGTTGCTGGTAGTCCTTTTTGCCAAACACTGCCACCCCTGTGGCCTTGCCGGCGAACACGCTCATGAACAACTTCATCACCACGGTGGACACGCCCGTGAAAAAACCGGGCCGAAATTCACCTTCCAAGATGTCTCCCAGTGCCGGATCGGCCTGCACTTTCACCGTTTGCGGCGTGGGGTACAGATCGCTCTCGCGCGGCGCAAACAGCACATCGCAACCTGCCGCTTCCAGCTTGGCGCAGTCGGCCTCCCAAGTGCGGGGGTAACTGTCAAAGTCTTCGTGTGGCAAAAACTGCAAACGGTTCACAAAGATGCTTGCCACGGTGCAATCGCCCAAGGGGCGGGCGATGTCGACCAACCGAATGTGACCGGCATGCAAGTTGCCCATGGTGGGCACAAAGGCAGGGCACTGGCTGTGGGTCAACAGTGCGCGCAGTTCAGGCAGTGATCTTGCGATGCGCATGCGAGGAAAACTCTCTGAAGGGAATAGGAAAAAAGAGTGGAGGCACAGGGGCCGCTGTGCTGGAACCGCTGGCGCGGAAACCCCGCTTGCCAAGATCAGCTGGGCGTATAGGCCAGCCGCACATAAATCGGGGCAAAGGCTTCGGCTTGGGTGATTTCGATCAAGGTTTCTTTGGCCAGCTCCAACAGGGCAATGAAGGTCACCACCAGCACAGGGGTGCCCAAGGTGGGATCGAACAGGTGCTCAAACTCGACGAACTTGCGGCCTTGCAAGTGCTTGAGCACGATGGTCATGTGTTCGCGCACACTCAGTTCTTCACGGCTGATCTTGTGGTGTTGCACCAGATTGGCGCGCTTGAGAATGTCGCGCCAAGCCGCTTGCAACTCGTCCATGCTGACATCTGGAAAGCGGGGTTGCAAGCTTTGCTCGATGTAGACCTGCGCTTGTAAAAAGTCGCGCCCATATTGAGGAATCACATTCAGCTGCATCGAGGCCAGCTTCATTTGCTCGTACTCGAGCAGTCGGCGTACCAATTCGGCACGCGGGTCTTCGGCCTCTTCGCCCTCGGCCACTTTTTTGGGGGGCAGCAACATGCGCGATTTGATCTCGATCAGCATGGCCGCCATCAGCAGGTACTCGGCCGCCAACTCCAGGTTGCGTTGCCGGATTTCGTCCACATAGGCCAAGTATTGGCGTGTGACCCCGGCCATGGGGATGTCCAAGATGTTGAAGTTTTGCTTGCGGATTAGGTACAGCAGCAAATCCAGCGGGCCTTCAAAGGCCTCTAAAAACACCTCCAGTGCATCGGGTGGGATGTACAGGTCAGTGGGCATCGAAAACAAGGGCTCACCATACAACCGAGCCACGGCCACATGGTCGACCACCAACGGCATGTTGGCTGGGGTGTCCAGCGCCGATGCAGGCAGTTCAGTGGGTGGTGCGGATGAGGTCATGCGACAGTGAGCCGATCGCCAAACAGCAAATGAGCCAAAACTCAGGATGCTTGGGTTTGGTAGACGTAGGGTTTTTGTGCTACGCGAGCTTCTTTAAACGCCTGTTGCTCGGTACGGCTCAGTTGTTTGTCCCACAACAAAGCGCGGCCGTGGCGTTGTTCCGCTTCCAGCTCAGGCTTTTGAGACTTGAGTTGCTCAATAAATTGGGTGGTGTCTGAGGTGTAGTCAGGACGGCGGAAAAAGGACATGAGAGGCTTTCTGGACGGAAATGAGTTGGGAGAGGTTAGGCCAAGAAAATGTTGGGCCGACCTGCAAATGGCATTTTACTGGGCGGAAGACACCGGCAGACTGACAGCGCGGTGCAGGCCCGCGGGCAGGTCCGGCTCTAAGCGGCCATCCAAATGCACCAACAGGCCGCTTCGGTGGGCAATGTCCAAGGGTTGTTGCTGCAAGCCGCAAACAATGAGGTGCACTTCTTTTTTGCGGCAGGTCACGATCAAGTTCATCAACGCATCGGCCCCCGAGGAGTCCACATAAATCACGTTTTTCAGGTCGATCACCAACACAGGGGTGTGGATCTTGTCTTCAATTTCTTCGACCAACTTGACTGCGCCAAAAAACAAGGCTCCGTACAGGCGCCAAGCCTGAATGCGTGTCTCATGGCCCGACAAAATCGGGTGTTCTTGAATCTTCACGGGCTCGCTTCGGCTCAGGCTGGAGATGCGGTAAATAAAGGTCAGGCAAGCAGCCACCAAGCCCACCTCGACCGCGACGGTGAGGTCAAACACCACCGTCAAGAAAAACACCGCCAGCAAAGTGATGCGGTAAGGCAGTCGGTATTGACGAAGAATCAAAAACTCGCGCCACTCGCCCATGTTCCAGGCCACAAAGACCAAGATGGCGGCCAGTGCTGCCAGCGGCACGTGGCCGGCCAATGGGGCGGCCAACAACATCACGGCCAGCAAGGTGAGGGCGTGTACCATGCCCGAAATTGGCGAGGTGCCGCCGCTCTTGATGTTGGTCACGGTGCGAGCGATGGTGCCTGTGGCGGGCATGCCGCCAAAGAAGGGGGTGACAAAGTTGGCAATGCCTTGCGCCATCAGCTCTTGGTTGGGGTTGTGGCGGTCGCCAATCATGCTGTCGGCGATGCGCGCGCACAGCAACGACTCAATGGCCCCCAGCAAGGTCAAGGTGAGGGTGGGCATCAGCAAAAAGCGCGCGCTGTCCCAACTGAACTCAGGCCAAGAAAAGGTGGGTAAGTGGGCCGGAATGCCACCAAACTTGGAGCCAATGGTTTCGACTGGCAACGACAACCCATAGGAAGCCACGGTGGCAAACAACAAGGCAATGATGGAGCCCGGCAACAAGCTGACCCAGCGGTAGCGGGTGGCGTCAAGCCTTCGCCCCAGCCGCAACCAACCGATCAACAGCGACAGCGAACCCAGCGCCACCAACAGGGCGGCCAAATTGGTGCTGTGCAAATTTTGGCCCAGCACTTTCAGCATGCTGAAAAAGTCCGCCGGCATGGTTTGTATTTTCAAACCCAGCAAATCTTTGATTTGGGACAGCATGATCAACACCGCAATGCCATTGGTGAAGCCAATCACCACCGCCACCGGTATGAAGCGAATCAGGGTGCCCAAGCGAAACAGGCCCATCAGGAACAACAAAATGCCCGACATGGCGGTGGCCAAGATCAAGTTGGCCAGCCCGTAGCGCTCAACAATGCCGTAAACAATGACGATGAATGCGCCTGCTGGTCCGCCAATTTGCACCCGACTGCCGCCCAAGGCCGAAATCAAAAAGCCCGCAATGATGGCGGTGAACAAACCCGCTTCGGGCTTCAGTCCTGAGGCAATGGCAAAGGCCATGGCCAAGGGCAATGCGACCACACCCACGGTGATGCCCGCGCCCACATCTTGGGTCAGTTGTCCTCGGGTGTAGCCGTTCAGACTGTCCAGCAAACGCGGCCTGAAGAAGTGGGTTGCTTTCAGCCAGTTCATGGAGCAATCAGTGCTTTATGGCCAGCAGGCGCCGGTCAATGGATGCGCATGCCCGGCTTGGCGCCAGGCCAAGGGTGCAGCACATGGATGCCGGGCTCGGCTTTTTCGTCGGCATGGCTGGCCGCCAAGACCATGCCCTCGGACACACCAAATTTCATTTTGCGCGGTGCCAAATTGGCCACCATGACCGTGAGTTTGCCAATCAGGTCTTCGGGTTTGTACATGCTGGCGATGCCACTGAAGACATTGCGTGTGCGGCCTTCGCCAACATTCAAGGTCAGGCGCAGCAGCTTGACCGAGCCTTCAACCGGTTCACAGTTGACGATTTCGGCAATGCGCAAATCGACCTTGGCAAAGTCATCGATCGAAATGGTCGGTGCAATCTCCTCGCCACCGGGCACCAGCACAGGCACAGCCGGCTCGGGCACCTCAAACAAGGACTCGAGTTGCGAGGAGTCAACGCGTTGCATGAGGTGCTGGTAAGCCTGGATGCTATGCCCAGCTGGCAGCAAGGTTTGCGCGGCATCGATGGTCAAGGGGGCCACATTCAGGAACGACTCGACTTGCGCGGCCAATGCGGGCAACACGGGTTTGAGTTGCAGACTCAACAAACGGAAGGCTTGGATGCAGGTGGTGCAGACATCGTGCAGGCGGGCGTCTTGGCCGGCTTGCTTGGCCAAGTCCCAGGGTTTGTTTTGGTCCACATAAGCATTCACCTTGTCGGCCAACAACATGACTTCGCGCAGGGCCTTGGCGTATTCGCGTTCTTCGTAAAACGCTGCAATGGCGGGCGTGGTGCTTTGCAAAGCGGTGAGCAAAGCTTGTCCATCGGTGCTCACTTGGCCCAACTTGCCCTCAAAGCGTTTGGCAATGAAGCCGGCTGAACGCGAGGCGATGTTGATGAACTTTCCCACCAAATCGCTGTTCACGCGGGCCATGAAATCTTCGGCATTGAAGTCAATGTCCTCGTTGCGGCCCGACAGTTTGGCGGCCAAGTAGTAACGCAGCCATTCGGGGTTCATGCCCAGGCTGAGGTACTTGAGCGGGTCAAGGCCGGTGCCCCGGCTCTTGCTCATTTTTTCGCCGTTGTTGACCGTCAGAAAGCCATGCACATTCACCTTGTTGGGCGTTTTGCGGCCACTGAAGTGCAGCATCGCGGGCCAGAACAAGGTGTGGAAGGTGACGATGTCTTTGCCAATGAAATGGATTTGCTCCAAATCGGGGTTGGCCATGTAGGCGTTGTAGTCTTCGCCGCGGCGGTCCAGCAGGTTTTTGAGTGACGCCAAATAACCCACCGGCGCATCCAGCCAGACATAAAAATACTTGCCCGGTGCGTCCGGAATCTCAATGCCGAAATAAGGGGCATCGCGCGAAATGTCCCAATCGCCCAAACCTTCGCTGGTGCTGCCATCGGGGTTGGTGCGCACGCTGAACCATTCTTTGACCTTGTTGGCCACTTCGGGTTGCAGCTTGCCGTCTTGCGTCCATTGGCTCAAAAACGCCACGCAGCGCGGGTCAGAGAGCTTGAAGAAAAAATGTTCCGAGGTTTTCAGCTCGGGCTTGGCACCCGACAACGCCGAGAAGGGGTTGATCA
>JBEGTA010000319.1:0-2936 GCA_041179665.1 Pseudomonadota bacterium | reverse complement strand
TATGCAAAAAATCCAATCTTTGAAGTTAATCACCGCAGCATTGGTGCTGTCTGCTCTATCAGCTTGCGGGGGTGGCGGCTCTAGCTCGCCCGCAACAAAAACTGGCTATTTCATTGACTCGGCGGTCGCCGGCTTGGAGTACACCAGTGGATCAACAACAGGCATCACAGGGGCAGATGGGTCTTTCCAATACGAAGAAGGCAAGCCTGTCACCTTCAAAATTGGTAGCTTGGTCTTGGGCAGCTTGACTGTGACTAACAGCCGAGTATTTCCAGTTGACTTGATCAGTGGCGCAACGGATGAGACGCACCCCAAAGTATCTTTGATGGCGCAAATTCTTCAAACATTGGACAGCGACGGAGATGCATCAAATGGCATCACCATCACTGAGGCATCTCGCCAAGCCATCACTCAAGCCATTGAAATCGCCACTGCAGATCCCACACAAACTGCAGCGGCTATCAACCAGCTGCTTGCCACTGCGACTCAAGGCCGATCAACCGTCCTGATTAGCCAATCCAGCGCTGAAAACCATTTAAAAACTAACTTAATCAAAGAATTCCAAGGCGCCTGGACTGGCAGCTACTTAGGTAGCAGTGCAGGCCCTTGTCAAGCAAACATTTCTAGCACCGGCCGACTGACTGGCACTTGTTCAAGCAATGGAAACGGCAACACATTCAGCATTTCTGGACAACTCTCAAGCTCAGGACAGTCCAGTGTTGCCGGCTCGGCAGGAACGGGGTCAACCTTCGAAGGTGCCTTTACACGCGACGGCCGAGTCTCTGGTACTTGGGTCAATGCGAACTACAGTAATTTTGGCGGCACTTGGACGATGACCAAACAATAAAAGAATCGTCACGTCAAACAAACAAGCCCGCATTTGCGGGCTTGTTTGCTTCTGCACTTAGTTCTTCCGCGCCACCCAATAAGCAGCCCCTCCGCACCATAGAGCTCGTCATGCGGCACATTGGGCTCCAGCTCAAAGATAGCGCCGGGCTGCAGGTGCTGTGTATGGCCGTTCATGGTCAGCCACATCTCGTCGCGCACAAGTCTAGCGCGGCCTGCTTGCCCGTTTGAAATGCAGGTCATCCCTGCGACTTGGCGGCTACAGAGGGCTGGGGTAACGCTTGGCGCTGATGAGCTTGCCTTGGGCATCAAACTGCACCAGCACCATGTCACCAGACCCGACGTGACTACCCATGTAATCCAAGATATTCACATGGTGAGTCACCAAAATCAGCGCTTTGTCTCTTTTGGTTGGGCCTAGCTGGGCCAAGCGCTTTTGCAGCCGCTGCGTGTAATCAGCGGCTTCTTGCGAGGCTTCAAAAAACGAACCAATCGCTGGCTCGACCTCGGGCTGCCCATAGCCCAGCAAATTAGCCGTGTCTTTGCATCGACACCAAGGGCTGGTCAAGACCATCGCCGTTTGAATGCCTTGGCGTTTGAGCCATTGCCCCGTGCGCATGGCCTGCTGCCGGCCTTGCGCATCCAAATTGCGCTGGGTGCTGCAATCGGCCAGGCTGTAGCCAGCCGGGTCGCCAATGCCAGGCGCTAAGGCATGACGCATCAACAAAGCATGGTTCGGCAGTTTGAGTTTGTCAGCCAGCTCGCTGGCAGTGGCAGTCATTGCCATCACGGTAAGAGCGGCTGCGACAGCAAGTTGCTTGAAGAACAAGACCATCAGTTTTTTCGCGCCACCCAGTAGGTCGCGCCTTCAGCGCCATACCGCTCATCATGCGGCACATCGCGGTCTAGCTCAAAAATATCGCCAGGCTGCAAATGTCGTGTTTGACCATTCATGGTCAGCCACATCTCGCCTCGGGTAAGGACGGCGTGCACCGCAAAGGAGTGGGTGTGGGTGGCGAGCACAGTATGGGGCGGCCAGTCGCGTTCAACCACCTCGTCAAAACCATCGGCTGCGGCTTGTTGCTTGAATTGGTCAAAGCTAGGCAAGTTCATGCTGGGCATTGTCGAGGACTAAAATTAGCCCCCTTGTTCAAAAGGTCTTGCCCTCTCATGTCTCAGCGCCAGCTATTTGTTACCACCGCCCTGCCCTACGCCAACGGCAACTTCCACATCGGCCACATCATGGAGTACATCCAGGCCGACATCTGGGTGCGTTTCCAACGAATGCAGGGCCACAAGGTCGATTTCGTGGGCGCAGACGACACGCACGGCGCGCCCATCATGATTGCCGCCGAGAAGGCGGGCATCACCCCGCAGCAGTTTGTGGCCAACATCGCCGCGGGCCGCAAGCCTTATTTAGACGGGTTCCATATCCAGTTTGACAACTGGCACAGCACCGACGCGCCCGAGAACCACGAACTAGCCCGCCAGATTTACCGCGACTTGCGCGACATTCCCGAATCAGAAGGCGGCTCGCTGATCGAGCGCCGCACGATTGACCAGTTCTTCGACCCCGAGAAGAACATGTTCTTGCCCGACCGCTTCATCAAAGGCGAGTGCCCCAAGTGCCACGCCCACGACCAATACGGCGACAACTGCGAAGTGTGCGGCGCGGTCTACGCCCCCACCGACCTGATCAACCCTTTCTCAGCTTTGTCGGGCGCCAAGCCTGAACTGAAAAGCTCGGAGCATTTCTTCTTCAAGTTGTCTGACCCACGCTGCGTTGAGTTCCTTGAGAAGTGGACGCAAGACGGCAAGCTGCAACCCGAAGTGGCCAACAAGGTCAAAGAGTGGTTCACCGTGCGCACCAACCCCGATGGCAGCACCAGCGAAGGCTTGGGCGACTGGGACATTTCGCGTGACGCGCCCTACTTCGGCATCGAGATTCCCGACGCACCGGGCAAATACTTTTATGTCTGGCTCGACGCGCCCGTGGGCTACTTGGCCTCGTTGAAAAATTTGCTCGACAAACGTGGCGAAAGCTACGACGCCTACATGGCCAACGACAAGTTGGAGCAATACCACTTCAT
>JBEGTA010000318.1:0-3801 GCA_041179665.1 Pseudomonadota bacterium | reverse complement strand
TTTGCCACGACAATCAACCCATGTTTGAAGTCTTGCGCGTCACGTTTCCGTTTTTTGCATTGGTTTTTTGCGGCTACTTGGCGGCCCGCAAAGGGCTGTTGCCGCTGGAGGCAATTCCCGGGCTGAATGGATTTGTGTTGTTCTTTGCACTGCCATGCATGTTGTTTCGTTTTGGCGCCAGCACGCCCATCGCTCAGTTGTTGGATGCGGGGGTGTTTTTCACCTATTTGTTGTGCGCCATGGTCATGGTGGCGTTCAGCGTGGCGGTCAGCCTGAACAAGCGCATCCGCTGGAATGACGCTTCTTTGGGCGCGCTGGTTGCGGCCTTTCCCAATACCGGGTTCATGGGCGTGCCTTTGTTGGTGGCCTTGCTAGGTCCTGAGGCGGCGGGCCCGGCCATTGTCACCATCGTGGTGGACATGGTGATCACCACATCGCTGTGCGTCGCCCTGTCGCGCATGGATGCCGCAGGCGAGCATGGTGCCGCCGTGGCGGCCCGCAAGGCGCTGGCGGGGGTGGTGCGCAACCCCATGCCGTGGGCCATTTCTTTGGGGGGCGCATTTTCGTTTTGGAACTACGAGCTGCTGGGCCCCGTTGGCAAAACCGTGGGCTTGCTGGCCGATGCGGCATCGCCAGTGGCCCTCTTCACCATCGGTGCGGTGCTGGCACGGTCGCAATTGTTGGCGCACCAACGGCCACAAGGGCCTTTGCGGGTGGGCGATTATTTGCCGGTCGCCTTGATCAAATTGTTGCTGCACCCCGTGTTGGTTTTTTTGGTGGCGGGCACCGCGGTGCAATGGGGTGTGCCCATCAGCCCATTTGCTTGGATGGTGATGGTCTTGGTGGCCGCATTGCCCAGCGCCAGCAATGTGTCGTTGTTGGCCGAGCGTTTGGGGGCAGACAACGGGCGCATTGCCCGAATTATTTTGGTCACCACCGCGGCCGCTTTTTTGACCTTTTCGGCCACCGTGACGTTGATCAAGCCCTGACAGGTCAGATGGCCTGCGGGTCAACATCGACCAGCCAGCGGATGACACCTTTGTGTTCGGGCTGGCTGCGCAATTGGTGCAGAACGTCGTGCAGGTTTCGCAGCATTTTTTGGAGCGCCATGCGGTTCGTGCTTTCCAGCAACATCTGGGCACGCTCGACATCGGCCACGCGCTGCATGCTCATGGGCACTGCCGGGTAGACACTCACTTGCAGCACCAAATCGGCGGTGTCTGCGTTGGCGCTCAGCTGCAACTCCAGGGCTTCGCGCGCCGCGTTCAGCAGGGCTTGTGCGGCTTCTTGGGTGCGGGCATCGGCGCGCAGCAGCGCTTGGTGGCTGATGGGGGGCAGTTCGGCGGCCGTGCGTTCAGCCAGTTCGCTGGCGGCAAAAGCCGGGTAGTCGTGTTTTTTGAGCGCCTCAAACAGCGCGTGTTGGGGATGAAAAGTTTGAACCCACATTTCACTGCTGGCGCTTTGTGCGGCATCGCGTCCGGCACGGCCTGCGGCTTGCATGAGCAAGGCAAACAAACGCTCGGGGGCTCTGAAATCACTGGAAAAAAGAGCGGTGTCGGGGTTCACCGCCGCGACCAGGGTGATGCGTCGAAAGTCGTGCCCTTTGGCAATCATTTGCGTGCCCACCAAAATATCGACTTCGCCAGAATGGACCGAGGCCAGTTGGCTTTCGAGTGCGCCCTTGAGCCGCGTGGTGTCGGCGTCGATGCGGGCAATGCGAACGGGACTGCCATCGGGCCTTTTGACGTGCGCCAGCAGTTCGGCCAAGTGTTCCTCGAGCTGCTCAGTGCCACGGCCAATCGGTGCAATGTCAAGGTTGCCGCACTCAGGGCATGCGCGTGGCACGCGTTCGGTGAGGCCGCAGTGGTGGCAGCGCAGGGTGCGGTCGATTTTGTGGAACACGCGGAATGCACTGCAATGTTTGCAGTCGCTTTTCCAGCCGCAATCGGCGCAATGCAACACCGGTGCATAACCACGCCGATTGAGCAGCAGCATGCTTTGTTCACCATGCTCTACCCGCGCTTGCAATGCCGCCAGCAAGGGGGCCGACAGCACGGTGCGTCGCGCTTGCTTGCTCATGTCCACGCGGCGCACTTGGGGCAACAGGCCCGTGCCAATTCGGGACGGCATGTGCAGCCGCATATAGCGCCCGCCTTCTGCTTCAGGGCGGCTTTGGTACCAGCTTTCGAGTGATGGCGTGGCCGAAGCCAGCAACACCGTGGCGTTTTGCAGACGACCTCGGTACACGGCCAGGTCGCGTGCTGAATAACGTGCACCTTCTTGTTGTTTGTAGCTGGGGTCGTGTTCTTCATCGACCACAATCAGTTTCAGGTGGGGCATCGAGGCAAAAATCGACATGCGGGTGCCCAGCACGATGCGAGCATGTCCGGCATGGGCCGCCAACCAACCTTTGAGCCGCTGGGCGGGCGTCATGCCGCTGTGCATGGAGACCACCACCTCAGAGCCAAACCGCGCTTGCACCCGCGCTTCGAGCTGGGGGGTCAGGTTGATCTCGGGCACCATCAACAAGGCTTGCGCTTGGGGATGGTTAGCGAGCATGCGTTCTACGGCTTGCAGGTAGACCTCAGTTTTGCCGCTGCCCGTGCTGCCGAACAACAAAAATGGCCCGCTGTGCTGCGCCATTTGCTGCAGCACCTTTTGTTGCTCTTCTGACAAGTCAGGGCCGGCTTGGGTTTGCACGACGCGTTCGGCGTTTTGCTTTTTGAGGCGCCGCGCCAGTTGTTCAGAGCTCAGGTCGCGCAATTGAGGGGGCAGCGCCGACAACGCCACTTCACCCAATGAGCGTTGGTAATACTGGGCAGAAAACTGCACCAACTGTCGCCAGTGGTCATCGAGTGGGGCCAGTCCCTCCAGTGCGCCCAGTACATCGCGCACGGCCGAAGCGGGCATGTCTGTCGGTGCGGCATCTCGCGTGGCCCAGGCCACGCCCAACACCTCGCGCCGTCCCAAGGGCACCCGCACCAGCTGCCCTGGTTGCAAGGGTTCGGGGCTGCGATAGCTCAACAGCCCCCCCACCTGGCTGTGGGCCGGGGTCTGGACGGCAACATCAATCCAGTGGTGGGTGCTCACATTGTTCTCGGTGATTTTGGTGAAGTTGTGGAAATTGAAAGTTAGCTGGATTCTTGAAAAAACGCGTAAGTCATTGATTTGAAAGTACTTTGAGCTTGATCCAGAAAAACTGTGGATAACTTTGGGGAAAACTCGGATGGATGCTCTCGGAAGCCTTGAAAATCAAGCCTTCCGTTAATTTGCACATCCAATGTGCAAGATAAAAAGTCCAATGAAATCAATGACTTAAATAATTCGCTGAGTGCTGAATTAGCCTATCCAACACCCATCGGCCTTGTTGCAAGGAAAGTGCGTTTTTGTGCATAAGTCAAGGGGTGGAAGCCCATTATTTTGCAAAAAAACCACTTTGCAAGCTGTTTTTTTATGCTAGCAGCCTGCCGTTATTGGACCCCTTGGCTTACTTCTGGCGCAGCTTTTTGGAGTGGCTGTGCACCGTCTCCACCAAGGCCGAGACATGCTCGGGCGGGGTGAACTGGCTGATGCCGTGACCCAAATTGAAGATGTGCGTGGGGCCTGTGGTGCTGGCATCGGTGTGTGGTCGGCCAAAGCTGTCGAGCACGCGCCGCACCTCGGTGGCAATGTGCTCGGGTGGGGCAAACAGCACATTCGGGTCGATGTTGCCTTGCAGGGCTTTGCCTGGACCTCCCACTGAGCCACCCACCAAAGCGCGTGCTGTGCCCAAATTCATGGTCCAGTCCAGCCCCAGCACCT
>JBEGTA010000317.1:0-4555 GCA_041179665.1 Pseudomonadota bacterium | reverse complement strand
TTGGCAAAAGCAGCGTCTGCGGCCGACTTGTCACCGGCATCCCAAGTGAAGATGTGGTTGTGGTGGTCGCGCTTGCCGTGCGCACCCTCGGTCTTGCCCGCGAGGTCGTCGCGGATCACGGGGGCGCCGGGTTGCAAGGCCGCATAGGGGTCGAGCACCACGGGCAGTTCTTCGTATTCGATCTCTACCGCTTCAACAGCATCAGCGGCGATGTAGCGGTCATCGGCAATCACGATGGCCACTTCTTGCATTTGGAAGTGGACCTTTTCATCGGCCAACACGGCGGCCACGTCACCCGCCAAGGTGGGCATCCAGTGCAGCTTGAGGGGTTTCAGGTCGTCTGCGGTCAACACGGCGTGCACGCCGGGGATGGCCAGTGCAGCTTCTTTGTTGATCTTGACGATGCGGCCGTGGGCGATGGGGCTGCGCACGATGTCCATGTGCAGCATGCCAGGCATTTTGATGTCATCGACATAGTTGCCCTTGCCTTGAATAAAGCGGGCGTCTTCTTTGCGCAAGCGCGATGCGCCCATGCCCGCCAATGCGAGTTCGCGGGCTTCAGCGGTTTGTACCGGTGCGTTCATGTGTGTCTCCGATCAAATGGTTTTCGCATCAAGCCGCAACGGGCTCTTGCAGTTTTTTGGCGGCGTACTGGACGGCTTTGACAATGTTTTGGTAACCGGTGCAGCGGCACAGGTTGCCCGACATGCCGTGGCGAATTTCGTCTTCGCTCGGGTTGGGGTTTTCTTGCAAGAAGCGGTAGGCACGCATCAACATGCCGGGTGTGCAGAAGCCGCACTGCAAGCCGTGCTCTTTGTAAAAACCCTCTTGCACGGCGTGCAGCACGCCCTTGTTGGCCAAGCCCTCAACGGTGAGCACTTCTGAGCCATCGCACTGCACCGCCAAGTGGGTGCACGATTTCACGGACTGGCCATCGACATCAACGGTGCAAGCGCCGCAGTGGCTGGTTTCGCAGCCAATGTGTGCGCCAGTGAGGTTGAGTTCTTCGCGCAAAAAGTGGATCAGCAAGGTGCGCGGCTCAACGGCTTTTTCTTCTTTCTTGCCGTTGACTGAAACTGTGACGAGTTTTTTGGACATGGTGATTTCCTTCGTTTAAGCGCAACGCGACCAGGCTTTGGTCAGAGCGCGTTTGACCATGGCGCCGGCCATGGCGGTTTTGTATTCAACGTCGCCGCGCAAGTCTTCGGCCGGATCGCAAATGGCAATGGCAGCGTCGACTGCGGCTTGAATGTTGGCGGCCGTGAATGGCTTGTTCAACAACGCGGCTTCTGCGGCTTCTGCCCGCAAGGCGGTCGGCGCGACGTTGGTCAAGCCAATGCGCACGTGGCTGACTTGGTCGCCGTTTTTGCGAATGACCACGGCACAGCCGGCAGTCGCCCAGTCACCGGTTTTGCGTTTGAGTTTTTCGTAGGCATAACCGGTGCCTTGCGCAAACGCGGGCACGCGGATTTCGCACATGACTTCGTTCTCTTCCAACTGGGTCATGTAGGTGCCCAAGAAGAAACCATCGGCAGCGACTGTGCGACGGCCTTTCGGTCCTTCCAACACAAAGGCAGCGTCGATCACGATCGACAAAGCGGGGTGGTCGTTGCCGGGGTCACCGTGGGCAATGTCGCCGCCAATCGTGCCGCGGTTGCGCACTTGGGGGTCGGCAATCAGCTTGGCCGCTTCGCACAGCAAGGGCACTTTGGCTTGCAAGACCTTGGAGTTGATCAACTCGTTTTCGACAGTCATGGCCCCAATGACCACGGTGTTGCCTTCTTCGCGAATGCCCTTGAGCTCGGGAATTCGGTTGATGTCGATCAAGTGCTCGGGTTGCGCAAAGCGCAACTTCATCATCGGCAACAGGCTGTGCCCGCCCGCCAGCAGCTTGGCATCGGAGCCCAATTGGCCCAGCAAAGCAACGGCTTCGCCGACTGTTTTGGGCGCGTGGTATTCGAAACGCGGTGGAATCATCAGGGTCTCCTGTGGTTTTGTGTTCAAACAGGCGACCAGTATTGGGGAGAGTCGTTTTCCTACTAAAGAGTCAGGTTTTGTTCAAAATCGTCATTCATTAGCCTATTTATTGCACGAAATGCACTTTATGGCGCACGAAATGCATTGAACAGACTATTTGCGAACTGCAATCAGGGAATGTCCTAGGTCTAAAGGTCACAAGGACAAACCCTTGCCTTGCCGTGTTGGCCGAGCGCCGGGCCAACGCCACGCAGACGGGACGAAACTTAACTCAGACCCAATGCCTTGCGCAGGTGGGCCACTTCACTGCGAGACACAGGCACAGGCTGGGTATTTTTGCCTTTCAAGACCACATGGGTTTTGCTGCCTTCTCTGCCGAGTTCTTGCACGGCTTGCAAATTGACAATGAAGCAGCGGTGCACCCGCATGAATTGCGCCGGATCGAGCCGCAACGCCAAATCGCCAATGCTCAAGTTGCAGAAGTGGTAGCCGTCCCGTGTCAGCACCCGGGTGTAATGCGCCTGCGACTCCAGGCTCAACACATCGCTGGTGTCTACAAACGAGACTTTTTGGTCGGCCACCATGGGAATGCGCGAAAGCCGCATGTTGCGTGCCGGGGGCTCGGCGCTGGTGAGCTCTTGGCCCACCACTTGCGAGACGTCGTAAAACACCAAAGCGAAGCCCGTGGTCACCCCTTTGACATCGGCCAAACGGCTGACTTTGATCAGCAAGACTTGCTCGGGAATGTTGATGATCATGGTCATCGGCACCGCGTTGGCCATGGGACAACCGGCGGCTTCGTCGAGCAAAAAATTGACTTTGGGTTTGGAGCGCTCCGGGTGAAACGAGGTGACCAGTTTGTCAAAGGGCTGCTTCTCGTCAACCGGCAAAATGCGGCGCGCATAGTCGTTCATGGCCAGCACATGGCGTTGGGCGTCCAAGTGAATGACGCCAGCCTCAAACTTTTCAAACAAGTACAGGCCCGGATGGGGCGCGTTCTTGGAATCCATATGGGTCTCCTGGACACTTTGCCACGCTGTGGCCTGCATGCGCCGCTGGGGACGCCTATTTCAAGCCCTGCTTGAAATAGAAGCTCCTACAAACTTGCAATAAATTTGCCGGAACGAACAAAATCAATATCAAAGCGGGGCCCATTCTGCCACCGATACTTGGCAAACCCGCTACAGTCGTTTCTCGTCCAAACCACTTCGGAAATTGCCCATGAACGCCCCTCTGCACCGTGATTTGCCTACCCACTTGATCGACAGCGTCCGCGCTTTGACGGAGGTCACAGAGCGTTGGGACCGCAGCATCCTGCCTGAGCTGAAGCAGTACATCGAAATTCCGGCCAAGTCGCCCGCCTTCGATGCGCAATGGTCAGAGCATGGTCACATCGAGACGGTGTTGCGCCGCGCTGCACAGTGGGTCGAAGCCCAAAAGGTGGCGGGGCTGAAACTGGAAATCATTCAACTGCCCGGGCGCACACCCGTGCTGTTTTTTGAAGTGGCGGCCACACGCGCGGCGCAAGAAGGGTCGGGCCAAACCGTGCTGATGTACGGCCACTTGGACAAGCAGCCCGAGTTCAATGGTTGGCGCAATGACTTGGGCCCGTGGACCCCGGTGTTGGAAGACGGTCGGTTGTATGGCCGTGGCGCCGCAGACGATGGCTATGCGGTGTACGCCAGCATTGCCGCGGTTCAAGCCCTGAAAAATCAAAACACGCCGCACCCCCGCATCGTCGGATTGATCGAAACCTGCGAAGAATCTGGCTCGTATGACTTGCTGCCTTATGTCGATGCATTGCGCACCCGTTTGGGCGATGTGGGGCTGGTGATTTGCCTCGACAGTGGCGCGGGCAACTACGACCAACTGTGGCTGACCACCAGCCTGCGCGGCATGGCCAGCGGCACCCTCAAAGTGGAGGTGCTGACCGAGGGCATTCACTCCGGTGACGCGTCGGGTTTGGTGCCCTCCAGTTTTCGCATCATGCGGCAAGTGCTTGATCGGCTCGAAGACAGCGCCACTGGCCGTTTGTTGCCGGCCAGCTTTCACTGCGAAGTGCCTGCCGAGCGGTTGGCGCAAGCCCAAGCCACCGCCGCGATTTTGGGAGACGAGGTGTACAAGCGCTTTCCGTGGGCGCACTACGACTGCGGTGGTGCCACGGCCTTTGCCTTGCCCACCACTACCGACCCAACGCAAGCCTTGCTGAACCGCACGTGGACACCCACTTTGAGCGTGACCGGGGCCGATGGTTTTCCGGCATTAAAGGATGCGGGCAATGTGCTGCGGCCTTACACCGCGTTCAAATTAAGCCTGCGGTTGCCGCCGTTGGTGGACGCGGCGCAGGCCGTGGCCGAGATGAAATCTTTGCTCGAAGACAACGCACCTTATCAAGCCAAAGTGACCTTTGAAGCGGGCGGCGGTGCGACCGGCTGGAACGCGCCCAACACCTCGCCCTGGTTTGAGCACGCCCTGAACAGCGCCAGTCAAGCGCACTTTGGCGCACCGGTCGGCTACATCGGGCAAGGCGGCACGATTCCGCTCATGAACATGTTGAGCGCCGGTTTCCCCCAAGCGC
>JBEGTA010000316.1:0-4969 GCA_041179665.1 Pseudomonadota bacterium | reverse complement strand
CACGTGGTGCGCACCGTGGTGTCGATGTTGTCGGGCATCCCCGAATCCAAAGTGCGCATTGTCAGCCCCGACATTGGCGGTGGCTTTGGCAACAAAGTGGGCATCTACCCCGGTTATGTTTGCGCCATCGTGGCCTCGATCGTGTTGGGTCGTCCCGTCAAGTGGGTCGAAGACCGCATCGAAAACATCTCTTCCACGGCCTTCGCCCGTGACTACCACATGGACGGCGAATTGGCCGCCACCGCCGACGGCAAAATCACCGGTCTGCGTGTCAATGTGGTGGCCGACCACGGCGCGTTTGACGCCTGTGCCGACCCGACCAAGTTCCCTGCAGGCATGTTCCACATTGTCTCGGGCAGCTACGACATTCCAGCGGCACACGCCAGTGTCAAAGGGGTCTACACCAACAAGGCGCCCGGTGGCGTGGCTTACCGCTGCTCCTTCCGCGTGACCGAGGCGGTCTACCTGATTGAGCGCATGGTCGATGTGCTGGCACAAAAGCTGGGCATGGACAAAGCCGAAATTCGCGCCAAGAACTTTGTGAAAAAAGAGCAGTTCCCCTACACCAGCGCCTTCGGTTTCGAATACGACTCGGGCGACTACCAAACGGCGTTGGACAAAGTGCTGGAAGCCGTCGACTACAAAGGTCTGCGTGCTGAACAAGCCGCCAAACGCGCCGACCCGAACAGCCCCACATTGATGGGCATTGGCCTGGTCACCTTCACCGAAGTGGTGGGCGCAGGCCCATCCAAGATGTGCGACATCTTGGGTGTGGGCATGTTCGATTCGTGCGAAATCCGCATCCACCCCACCGGCAGCGCCATCGCGCGCATGGGCACCATCACGCAAGGTCAGGGTCACCAGACCACTTATGCGCAGATCATTGCCACCGAGTTGGGTATCCCGTCTGAAGTCATTCAGGTGGAAGAAGGTGACACCAGCACAGCGCCTTATGGTTTGGGCACTTATGGCTCACGCTCCACGCCTGTGGCCGGTGCCGCGATTGCTTTGGCCGCCCGCAAAATTCATGCAAAGGCGCGCAAGATTGCAGCGCACATGCTTGAAGTCAACGAAAACGACCTCGACTGGGAAGTCGACCGCTTCAAAGTCAAGGGCGATGACAGCAAGTTCAAGACCATGGCCGAAGTGGCTTGGCAGGCCTACCACCAGCCACCAGATGGCTTGGAGCCAGGTCTCGAGGCCGTGCATTACTACGACCCACCAAACTTCACGTTCCCCTTTGGTATTTACCTGTGCGTGGTGGACATTGACCGCGCCACGGGCGAGACCAAGATTCGCCGTTTCTATGCATTGGACGATTGCGGCACCCGCATCAACCCGATGATCATTGACGGCCAGATCCATGGTGGTCTGACCGAAGGTTTTGCCGTGGCCATGGGCCAGCAAATGCCTTTCGATGCGCAAGGCAACTTGCTGGGCAACACCTTGATGGACTACTTCTTGCCCACCTTTGTGGAAACCCCACACTGGGAAACCGACCACACCGTGACCCCTTCGCCCCACCATCCGTTGGGTGCCAAAGGCGTGGCCGAATCGCCTCACGTGGGCTCGATCCCCACCTTCACCTCGGCCGTTGTGGATGCGTTCTCGCATTTGGGTGTGACGCATCTGGACATGCCACACAACGCTTTCCGCACTTGGAAAGCCTTGCGCGAAAACGGCGCCGCTTTGTAATCAGGAACTCTCATGGAAGTCAAACTCGACAAACAATACCCGCTCGATGTGGATGCCGCACGCGCGTGGGCCCTGCTCACCAACCTGAAGGCCACAGCGGGCTGCATGCCTGGTGCAGAAATCACAGAGCAACTGTCTGACACGTCTTACAAGGGCGGCGTCAAAGTCAAAGTGGGCCCCGCTGTGGCCCAGTTTGGCGGCACGGTGGACGTGATCGAATCGGTGGCGGCAGAACGCAAGATGGTGTTGCGTGGCAAAGGCGCCGACAAAGGCGGCTCTTCGGCCTCGATGGACTTGACGGCCATCATCGTCCCTGATCCGGCCAATCCGGCGCATTGCGTGCTGAACGGCCAAGCCGCGGTGATCGTGAACGGCAAGTTCGCGCAGTTTGGTGGCCGCATGATGGTGCAAGTCTCCGACATGTTGCTGGCGCAGTTTGTCGAAAACTTCCGCCAAACCGCCCTGACCTTGCCCGCCGGCGAAGGTGCTGCCGTGTCTTCCGGTGCTGCAACGGCCACGGCTGCTGCCCCCGTCACGGCTGCGCCTGTGGTGGCACGCGAGATCAACGGCCTGGCCATCTTCTGGGCTTTGCTCAAGAGTTGGTTTGGTGGCTTGATGGGCAAGAAAGCCTGAGCATGGCCCAGCCAGACACGCCCGCACGCCCTGCCACCGAAGAGCGCTTGCTGCGCGAGCGGCTGCAGCGTGTGGGCTATCTGGCCGATGCCGATCTGGCCACCACCGTGTGGCTGGCCTCGGCATTGCAGCGCCCCTTGCTGATTGAAGGCGATGCCGGGGTGGGAAAAACCGCTCTTGCAGCCGCCTTGGCCAAGGCCGGCAGCGAACAAGGCGCGACCTTGGTGCGCTTGCAATGCTTTGAAGGGCTGGACTTGGCGCAAGCCGCGTACGAGTGGAATTACGGCCGCCAATTGATGGCCATCCGCTTAAACGAGGCGGACAAAGACAGCACGGGCAAGGTGCGTGAGGCCGACATCTTCAGCCGCGACTATTTGCTTGAGCGCCCGCTGTTGCGCGCCATCAGCCAAAAACAGCCTTGCGTTTTGTTGATCGACGAGATTGACCGTGCCGACGAGGCCTTTGAGGCCTTTTTGTTAGAAGTGTTGGCCGAGTACCAAATCACAATTCCCGAAATGGGCACCGTCAGCGCAACGCACATTCCGCAAGTCATTTTGACAAGCAATGGCACGCGTGAGCTGTCTGACGCGCTGCGTCGCCGGTGCCTGTACCACTACCTCGATTACCCCTCGCTGGCGCGCGAAATCGCCATCGTCAAAACCGCCTTGCCACAAGCCGACACCCGCTTGGTGGAAGAAGCGGTTGAGTTTGTGCAACGCTTGCGCCGCGAAGACCTGAGCAAAATTCCCGGCATCGCCGAAACCTTGGACTGGGTCTCGGCGTTGTTCAAGTTGGGCCACCCGCATTTGCCTGAAGACATGGCCGCCGTGTTGGGCACCTTGGGCTGTTTGCTCAAAACCCGCGAAGACCGTTTTGTCATGGGCCCTGACCGTTTGCGTCAATTGGTCGAAGGCCGGCGCTCGGTGGGTGTGGCCGAAAAGACGCCCGGCTTGCATCAGGTGAGCCCATGATCGATACCCCCGCCACCACGCCGTCCGAGCGTTTGGCGGGGTTTGCCGCGCTGCTGCGCGAGCATGGCCTCACCGTGGGTGTGGCCGAACAACAAGCCATGATGCAAGCGGCCTTGTTGTGGGGGCCACTGCAAGAGCGACCTTTGCAAGCCGCTTGGCGCGCCATTGCATGCCACAGCCACCGCGAGTGGCGGCTTTGGCCCGATGTGTACGAACGCTATTGGCATCCTGAAAAATTGCGTGGTGGCGTCAAGGTCAGCGGCCAAACCCGACCCAGCCGCAATCTGCGCCAACAAGTGCAAGCCCTGCACGACCAAATGGACGCCGCCCAAACACCAGCAAGCCAACCCGGCGCACAACAATCAGCGCCTCAGACCGCTGGCGACAACCCGTCGGTGGGTCAAGACGAACAAGACGCAGGCTCGCCGCGTGCACAAGGCGGGGCCAGCCGAACCGAAGCCTTGCACCAGCGCGATGGCCAAATGTGGATGCCGCAAGAACTCGGCGCCTTGCAACAGGCGGCACGCCTGATCACGGCGAAACTGCAACCCCGAGCCACACGCCGTTGGCGCATGGACCCACGGGGCTCGCGTTTGGATTTGCGTCAGACCATGCGCCGCAGTGTGGGCTGGGGCGGCGAGTTGATGCAGCCAGCCTGGAAAGTCAAACGCGTTGAGCCACCACGGCTGTTCATCTTGGCCGACGTGAGCCGCTCGATGGAGTCACATGCCGCGCTGTTTTTGCGCGTAGCCCGTGCTTTTGCCCTCGAAGCCGAGGCCCGTGTGTTTGTCTTTCACACCCGCTTGGCCGAGGTGACCCCTTACATGCACCGCGACACGCCGGCCATTCAAGAAAAAGTCAACGCGGTCACGGCCGGCTTTGGCGGCGGCACACGCATCGCAGCCAGCTTGCAAGACTTTGCACGGCACCATGCCCGCGCGCAACTCAACAGAGGCTCGCGGGTGTGGGTTTTTTCGGATGGTTTTGACACCGACGAGCCCGACCTGCTGGCCCAGTCGCTGCAAGAGGTGCGCTCGCGAGGCGCGCGCATCACTTGGTTTTATCCGACTCGGCAAGTGCCCGCCGCTGCCGCATTGCAGCGCGGACGCCGCCACATTGAACGGCTGGTGCCACTGGCCAGTTTGGCCGATCTCATGGCGGCTCGCCATGTGTTGCACTGACCCCTATTTGAATTGAAGATGGACCCCAAGGAGAGCGCCATGAACCGTAACGAATGGATCAACCAAGCCAGCAAATTGCAAGCGGCCGAGCAGCCCTTTGCCTTGGTCACGGTGCTGCGTGCCCAAGCTCCCACATCGGGCAAAGCTGGCGACAAAGCCGTGGTCACGGCCGATGGCCAAATTCACGGCTGGATCGGCGGCGGTTGCGCTCAACCCGCGGTCATCAAGACGGTGCGACGCGCCTTGTTGGACGGCCAACCGCGCACCATCCGCATTGCACCCGCAGACGAAAGTGCCGAGCGCGATTTGGGTGAAGTGCTCGAGTTCGGCATGGCCTGCCACTCCGGCGGCACGCTCGAGTTGTTCATTGACCCGATCATGCCCTCGGCCATGCTCACGGTGGTGGGCGACTCGCCTGTGGCCCGCGCCATCGCGAGCTTGGCGCCACGCGTTGGCTTGCGTGTGGCGGTGGTGGCGCAGGGCGCGCAG
>JBEGTA010000315.1:0-9909 GCA_041179665.1 Pseudomonadota bacterium | reverse complement strand
GGAGATAGATGGCTTTGCCGAGCTTGGCGGCAAAACACACACCCCTCTAGACTCACCATGACGATCAAGGGCTGTTTGTTCTTGACGGCTCGGGCGAGTTCATCGGGCAGCGACTGGGCAGCAGGCAAGTTGGCGGCAGCCGGCTGCGCATGCAAAAGTCCGCCGCCAAGAGAGGCGCCCGCCAGCAAGAGCCACTCGCGACGACGCCAAGCTTGAGGGGAAAAGTCAGTCGGGATCACAACCATGAATCAAGAACAGTGGACAATAGCGGGTTTTGTGCTGGCGAGTCGAGTCTTTTGACCTGCTGCTGAATATAAGAAATCAATGAATTATTGGAGAAATCCATGAATCTCGCAAGCTTGATTGAAACTTGGGGCGACTCCAACATGCTGCTCATGGCAGGCGCATTGGTCGGTTTCATCTTTGGATTTGCGGCGCAACGTACCCGATTCTGTGCCCGCGCCGCCGTGATTGAATGTTGCGAAGGCCAAGCCGGTGATCGTTTTAGCGTGTGGTGGCTCGCCTTTGGCGCCTGTTTGGTGGGTGTACAAGTGTTGGTCTTGGCCGGCTGGCTCAAGCCTGCAGATGCCCGTTACATTGCGCCAGTCGGCAGTATTTCAGGTGCCGTGTTGGGCGGCTTGTTTTTTGGGGCAGGCATGATCCTCACCCGAGGCTGCGCCAGCCGATTGCTGATCTTGTCGGCGAATGGCAATTTGCGCGCCTTGCTGTCGGGTTTGGTGTTCGCCGTGATTGTGCAGGCGACCATTGCTGGATGGCTGGCCCCCATTCGACTGGGCATGGCAGCATGGTGGACCGTGGACGGAGGACCCTCGCGCGACTTGCTACAGATTACCGGGATCGGCCCTAATGGCGGACTGGTTTTGGCCCTGCTGGCCTTGGGCACCGGGTTTTTCTTTTTCTTCAAAACCCACCCTAGGCGTTGGGCCTTGGCGCTGGGCTCAATCGTGGCTGGCTTGAGCATTGCACTGGGCTGGGGCCTGACACAGGCCATTGCCTCTCAATCTTTTGAAGCCGTACAAATTCAGAGTTTGAGTTTTAGCAGTGGATCGGCTGAAATGCTCATGCGGGCCCTGTCCAGTAGCACCTCACCCAGCCTTGGTTTTGATGCGGGCTTGCTGCCCGCTACATTCTTGGGTTCATTAGTGGGCGCCTTGGTCGGAGGTGACTTCAAGTTTGAGGGTTTCAAGACCGAGAACAAACTGGGTCATTACTTGCTTGGCGCAGTGCTGATGGGCTTTGGCGCCGTCTTGGCGGGCGGCTGCACTGTTGGGGCCGGCATGACAGGCGGCTCTTTGTTTTCACTCACTGCTTGGTTGACATTGATCGCCATTTGGCTGGGTGCAGGCATGGCTTGGCGTATTAACCGCCACATGGGCTGGCCCATCTGACCGTCCCAACCCTTGATGCGCATCAATTGCGCACTCGGTTTTCAAGCTTACATTTCATATCAGTTATGACTGATATGAATGGAGCAGCTTATGGCCATGGCGCAATGGTTAGAAACTTATGGGCAAGGAACCGTCCTGGCGGTTGGCGGGGGACTGATCGGTTTATCCTTCGGATTTTTAGCGCAACGCTCTCGATTTTGTTTACGCGCAGCCGTCATTGAATTCTGGCATCGCCAATTTGGTGAAAAATTGTCGGTGTGGCTGCTGGCATTTGCCTCGGCGGTTATCGGCGTGCAATTGATGGTGTTGATGGGCTGGCTGGACACCAGCAGTGCACGACAAATTTCGGCCAAAGGGAGCTTGTCCGGCGCATTGATTGGCGGCCTGCTGTTTGGCGTGGGCATGGTCATGACGCGCGGCTGCGCCAGCCGCTTGTTGGTGCTGTCGGCCAACGGCAATTTGAGGGCATTGCTCTCTGGTTTGATCTTTGCAGTCACGGCGCAAGCTTCTTTAGGTGGGGCCTTATCGCCCTTGCGCACCATCATCAGCAGTTGGTGGACCGTTGAAGGGGGTGCCTCGCGGGACTTGTTGGCGGTGATGGGCTTGGGGCACTGGGCTGGATTGGCGATGGGTGGCATCTGGTTGCTTGCCGCCTTGTTTTTTGCGCTTCGCAGCCCCCAACGCAGCGCGTGGATGTGGCTGGGCGGCATTGGCTCCGGTTTGGCGGTGGCTGCCGCGTGGGGCTTTAGCCAGTGGGTGGCCGCAGAGTCATTTGACGCCGTTCAAATTCAAGGACTGACTTTCAGCGGCCCCTCCGCCGAATGGCTGATGCGGGTCTTGCATTGGCCAGCCCCTGCGGTGGGCTTCGACTTTGGGCTCATGCCCGGCGTGTTCATCGGCTCTTTGATAGGTGCGCTCATCGGCCGCGACTGGAAGCTTGAAGGCTTTACCGACGGCTACAGCATGCGTCGCTACATCGGGGGTGCAGTCTTGATGGGTTTTGGCTCGATGCTGGCAGGCGGCTGCGCTGTGGGTGCTGGCGTCACCGGCGGCGCCATATTTGCCCTGACCGCCTGGCTCAGCTTGGTCGGTATGTGGCTAGGCGCAGGCCTGACCGACCGTTGGCTCGACGGTGGGGTTTCTTTGGTGACGGCTGTTGTACCTGCCGAGGGCTTCAAACGGCCTTGAAGGTCCTGCTCATTTACCGCTCAAGTACTCGGCCACAGCGGCCATTTCAAGCGCTGACATTTTGCTGGCGATGGCGTGCATCACCGCATTGTCGTTGGTTCGTTCACGTTGATTAAATTGCTTGAGCTGGGTCTCGGTGTACACGGCATATTGCCCCGCCAGACGTGGCAAGGCGGTGGTGCCTTTGGCCTCCGCGCCGTGGCAACTGGCGCAGGCCGCCAAGCCACTGAATTTGTTGCCATTGTGGTAAATGTATTTGCCTACCGCCGCTAGACCAGCATCTTTGGGTGGCTCGACATCGACCGTCTTTTTCTCAAAAAACTTGCCCAAAGCCACCATTTCATCTGGGGTCAACTTGGCCACCATGTCGGCCATGGCCGTGCTTTTGCGTTTACCCGACTTGAAGTTTTCCAACTGCTTGGCGGTGTATTCCCAATGCTGGCCGGCTAAGCGAGGGAAAACTTCACTGGAAGACTCCCCCTCTGCGCCGTGACACACAAAACATACACCGCCCACGATTTTCTTGGCGCGTGCTTCGTCGGCCTGGGCCATCGCCGAAGTGGCAACCCCAGTGGTGCACAGCGCCAGTGCCAAAGAGGCCCAAAAAATGGGCTTGGTCCATGTGTTCATAAGCACTCCTCAAAAAAGCACGCACCACCGCTTATGGGCCTGCGAGAAACATAAAAACTGTCGTAAAAAAACGCCGCTGGCCCAAGGACCGCGGCGTTGTTGAGGTGGGACTTCAAGCCAGTGTATCGGCCCAAATGTTGCGTGCCCAAGCCAATGCGTAACGTCCCTCAAGCTCGTTGGCAGCGCTTGACACACCGCCCGATCCTGGCACGGTCAACATGGTCTTTTTCTCGGCATCGTAGCGGTGAACGCTGGCCACGTGGACCACATCTTCCGAGCTGACAAAGCTGTAGCAGGTGTTGTTGTAGATGGGCATCGGATTCACTTCTTTGCCCATCAGCAAAGCCACCACGGCAGCGGCACAGGTTTTACCGTGCTGGTTGGCCATGTGCCCCGACTTGGGCATGCCAGGCGCGATTTGGATCGAGTCGCCCAGCACGTGGACATTTTTGGCCGCCTTGGACTCAAAGGTCAGGAAGTCAACTTCGCACCAGCGCTTGTTGGCGGTCGCCAAACCTGCGTTGACCGCGATGTCGCCAGCACGCATATTGGGAATCACGTTCAAGACACTGGCCTTGATGTCGTCGTTGAACTCAAACTTCAAAGTGTTGGTGGCCGCATCAACATCGGTCACATTGTGTTTATTGCGGTATTCGATGATGCCCTTGTAACGCTCAGCCCAAGCTTTTTTGAACAATGGACCTTTGGAGGTGACATCTTCGTTGGCATCCAAGATCAGCACTTTGCTTTTTGGTTTGGCTTTTGTGAAGTACTCGGCAACTTGGCAAGCGCGCTCGTAAGGGCCGGGAGGGCAACGGTAAGGGGCCAATGGAATCGACATGGCAAATACACCACCATCGGGCATGGCTTCGAGTTGTTTGCGCAGCGTAGCGGTTTGCTCGCCTGCTTTCCAAGCGTGCATGACTTTTTCTTTGGCGCCCGCCTTGTTCATACCGGGCAACGATTCCCACATGAAGTCAACACCGGGCGAAACAATCAAACGGTCATACGACAGCTCGGTGCCACCGGCCAGCTTGACGATGCGTTTATCTGCATCGATGCTGTTGACGCGGTCTTTGACAATGTTGACACCGTGACGCTTGGTTAGGTTGTCATAGGGCGTGGTGATATCGGCAAGCGTCTTACTGCCACCAATCACCAAGTTAGAGATGGGGCAAGAAATAAAGGACGAATTGGGCTCGACCAGTGTGACTTGGATTTTTTGCTCAGACCAAAGACGCAGGTATTTGGCTGCCGTAGCGCCGGAATAACCACCGCCGATGACCACGACTTTGGGGCCACTTCCGCTACCGGTAGTGGCACAACCCGAAACCAAGCCCATGGCGCCTAAAGCGGAGCCGGTCTGCAAAAATTGACGACGTTGCATGGCAGTTTTCCTTATTTTTTCTGTGCGGCAAAGTAAGCAGCAATCGCAACGATTTGCTCGTCGGAATAGCCCTTGGACAGTTGGTGCATGATGGTGGCGGGCTTGCGACCGGCTTTGAAATCCAGCATTTTCTTGACCATGTCGTCCTTGTTAGCGCCAGCCAGTGACTCCATGCCGGGTTGAGCACGGCCGTCGGTGCCGTGACAGGCCGCGCAAGAAGCAGCCCAACTGCGGACATGCAATGGATCGACCTGGGCTTGCGTCAAGCCGGACAAGGCCAGCAAAGCAGCCGCTGTCAAAGTGTGTTGAATCTTCATGGTTTTTCCTCAGTAAACAGGTTATGCGCTGAACAAACTGACCGCTCAGGGGCGCAGATAAACAAATTTTTCGTTGGCCTGCAATTTGGCCACCTCGGCAACACCCGACGGCACCACCTTGGTCTCCATCAGGAGTTTGTCTGGGGAGATTTTCCGAGAAACCAAGGTGTTGTTGCAGACCCGAAATTCCACGCCTTTGGAGGCCAGATCGCTGACGCTGCCAGAAAAAGGCTGGTCCATTTGGTTGGTTGCACCGTCCAACAAAAAGTCGATGCCCAAGCCATGGGTCACGACAACAATTTTGGCCGTGGGGTCGGCAGCTAGGTGGTTCCGAATGTTGCCTATAGCTCGAGACGCTTGTGGGATGCCTTCGCTCAAGTGGTAAACCACCTTGATTTCAGCCCAGGACAATGCACAGGCTAACAAGCCGCTGATTAACAGTACCGCTCTTTTCATTCGTGACTCCTTATGTATGGATATTAGCTTGAACCGCGTCGGTCAGATGCCCGTGAAAACCCGGCTCCAAACTGACGCAAATCTTTCATTCGGAGTCGCTGGCAATTTGTACACACACAGCTCGGCAGAGGGTAACCACGCGGTCATTGACGATGCGGTAATAAATTTGCACTCCCTCGCGCCGCTTGCCCACCACCCCTGACTGGTAGAGGGTGTTCAGGTGTTGGGACATGTTGGGCTGGGTGGTGTCAATTTCGGCCAACAACTCACCCACGTTTTTCTCACCATTGCACAGCGCGCTGATGATGCGCAGGCGCATGGGCGCCGACATGACACGAAACACCTCCGCGGCTTTTTCAAAGACCTCTTCAGATTCGGTCAAGACGTTGTCGTCAACTGGAACATTTTTGCGCATGGTGAGCTCTTCAAATTTTTTTTGCTGCACGATTGTGCGGCAAAAGTTCAAGGCGGAAATGACAAGGGCACTGAAAAACGGGGGCCTTGAGAATCACTGCCGAATTAACTCAGAAATGGACTCATTGTGTCCATTTTTAGAGAAGTTTCAAACCATAGAAAGGTTCTATGCTTATGCCTCAAACCCATAAGTCACAGGCCGCACAAAGCCAGCAATACATGGTTGCTGTCGGCACCCATGGCCTCGCCATCTTGGCTAATATGCGCGGATGAATGCACAGCACACCTACAGACACCGACTTTTTTTGATCCTGGAGCTCAAAAGCCACCGGGATGAAAAAGCCGCGTGGGTTTTTTCTTGGGTTTTGACTTTGATGGTGTTGTGCAATGTGGTGGCCGTGATTTTAGAGTCGGTTCCCAGTTTTGAAGCCCAGCACCACCGCTCATTGGCTTGGTTTGATGCCGCCTCGATCGTCTTTTTCAGCATCGAATACCAGCTGCGCATTTGGACCGCTGCCGAAAAATCGCACCCCCTGCACCAGAGCGCTACCCGACGCCGGTTGCGCTATGTGCTGAGCTTTCATGGCTTGGTGGATGTGTTGGCGATCTTGCCTTTTTTCCTTCAGTCGCTGTTCCCCGGCCTGGACTTGCGCTTTTTGCGTCTGCTGCGCGTCATGCGCATCTTGAAGTTGTCGCATTTTTCAACCGCGTTAGAGGACCTGTTGGCCTCAATCTACGCCGAGAGAGATGCGTTCATTTCCGCGCTGTACCTGCTGGCCTTGTCGATCCTGATCACCGCCTGTTTGATGTACTACGCCGAGCACGCCTTGCAGCCTGACAAATTTGGCACGATCCCTGATGCCATGTGGTGGTCCATCATCACCATCACCACCGTCGGCTATGGCGATGCGGCCCCCATTTCGGCATGGGGCAAAGTGATTGGTGCCTTCACGGCACTGTCGGGCGTGTTCACCGTCGCGTTGCTCACGGGTATCGTCGCATCGGCATTTGCCACCCGTGTCAGAACGCAAGAAATTGAATTCACCACTGAAGTAGAAGAAGTGCTGAAAGACGGCCACCTGAGCGCCAAAGAACGGCGCACCATCGAGCATTTGCGCCAAGAATTCAGCCTCACCGAAGACCACGCGCGGGCCATAGTTCGACAAATCATTGAAGAAAAATCGCTGCGCGAACGACAGCCTTGATGCTTCACTGCGGGGTGTCAGCGGCAAATGGCCATGAACCCGAGACCCGCGCTGAGGACTGTTCAGCTTTTGGGTTGGCGTAACGTGGTGCTCAACAAGATCACCGGAATCAAACCCACCAGCACCAGTGCCAGCGAGGGCAACGCCGCTTCGCCCAAGCGCTCATCACGCGCCAACTGATAAGCCACGACGGCCAACGTGTCGCTGTTGAAAGGTCGCAGCACCATGGTGGCCGGCAATTCCTTCATCACATCCACAAAAACCAGCAACAAAGCCGCCACGGTTGTGCGCTTGAGCAAAGGGGCATGCACACGGCGCATCAAGCCCCAACCGGTCACGCCCAACATGCGCGCCGAGTCGTCCAAGCTGGCCGGAATGCGCGCATAGCCGCTTTGCACCGACTGCAAAGCCACAGCACAAAACCGCACCAAATAAGCCCAAACCAAGCCCAATGAGGTGGCTGTAATCCAAGCGCCAGCCGAGGAGGCAGGCCACGTTTGCTGCAACCAGCCCACAGGCAAAAGCAAGCCCACCACCACCACAGCGCCCGGAATGGCATAGCCCAAACCGACCAACTGAATGGCCCCTTGGCTGATGCGGTCAGCCCGGGTGCGCACACTGAACGCCAAAGCAAGTGCGACCCCCACGGCCAGCAAGGCCGTGATGCCGCCCAAGCGCAAGCTGGTCAACGCCCACTGGCCAAACCGCTCCCAAGGGATATCGGTGGGCTCCGCCATCATGGCCCGCAACATGATGAGCACGGGCAATACAAAGCCCAACAGCACGGGCAAGCCGCACACGGCCCAGGCCAGCACGCGATGAGCCCCCGTCAATTGAACGGGCTGGGCTTCTGCCGAGCCCTGTCTGGAGCCACGACCTTGGTTGAAGCGCATGCGTTTTTGCGCACGCTGCTCCAATTGCAACAAGAGCACCACCACCGCCAGCAACACGGTGGCCAGTTGGGCCGCAGCGATGCGGTTGTCCATCGACAACCACGCTTTGTAAATGCCTGCCGTGAAGGTCTGAATGCCAAAGTAACTGGATACTCCGAAGTCCGCCAAAGTTTCCATCAGAGCCAAGGCCACGCCAGCTGCCACGGCAGGACGCGCCAAAGGCAAGGCAATTTCACGAATACGCCGTGACAAAGGGGCTCCCAGCAAACGGGCTGCCTCCATCAAGCCAGAGGCCCGCTCGACCAATGCGGTGCGGGCCAGCAAGTACACATAAGGGTAAAGCGACAGGGTGAACACCAGCGCGGCGCCCCAAACGCTGCGCACATCGGGCAAAAGGCGACCTTGCCAACCCATCGTTTCACGCAAAGCCACTTGCAGTGGGCCGCTGAACTGCAAGAAGTCGGTATAGGCATAGGCCACCACGTAAGCCGGCATGGCCAGCGGCAACAGCAGCAACCACTCAAAAAGCCCCCGGCCGGAAAAATCAAACAGCGTGACCAATGCCGCTGTGGCCAAACCGATCACCGTCACGCCCACGGCCACCATGAGGCACAGCGCCAGCGACGTCAGCGCGTAATCGGGCAGCACGGTGCTGGCCATCTCACGCAATATTTGAGCGCTTTGCCCACTCCATTGCAGCCACGAAGCCAGCACGGCCAGCACCGGCAAGGCCAAAGCCAATGCCAACAAGGCGAACAACAAGGAAGAAAGGCCCGACCAACGGCGGGCCAAAGTGGCAAGCATCAAAGATCTGGGGTCAAAAAGGTCATGGCTTATTGTAGGAGCCTGCCCTCTGGCCCCTGAGATACCAGGGCCGGGTGATTCGTCTGGGACTGGCCCATGCACTGAAGGTGGAAATTGCAACCTGCCTACAATCAAGCCCATGTTTCTCGAGCTTCGACAACTAGACATTCAGTACCCCGGCAACCCCACCCCTGCAGTGCGCGGGGTGAATTTGGGCTTGCGTGCGGGTGACATTGGCGTCTTGATCGGACCCTCGGGCTGCGGCAAAACCACCCTGCTGCGCGCAGTGGCGGGACTTGAGCCCGTCTCTGGCGGCAAAATTTTGTTGTCTGACCGAACCGTCAGCGAGTTGGGCCATACCGAGCCGGCCGAGCGGCGGCGCATTGGCATGGTGTTCCAAGACTACGCGCTGTTTCCACACCTGGATGTCGCCAGCAACGTGGGCTTTGGCGTGCAGCACTTGAACAAAGCAGCGCGCCAGCAGCGCATCGCCGAGGTGTTGGATTTGGTGGGCTTGGCGGGATCTGACAAACGATACCCCCATGAATTGTCAGGGGGGCAGCAACAGCGCGTGGCGCTGGCCCGAGCCTTGGCGCCCAAACCCGACTTGTTGCTGTTGGACGAACCGTTCTCTAACTTGGACATTGACTTGCGTGAGCGGCTGGCCCATGAGGTGCGCAACATTTTGAAAGCCGCCAAAGCCACCGCCTTGTTGGTGACGCACGATCAGCTCGAGGCGTTCGCCATTGGCGATGTCATCGGGGTCATGAACGAGGGCCAGTTGCACCAGTGGGACGACGCCTACAGCCTGTACCACCGCCCCGCAACCCGCTTTGTGGCGGACTTCATTGGACATGGCGTGTTCACGCCCGCCACCTTGCGCGAAGTGAACGGCCAGGTGATGGTGGACACCCCGGTGGGCACCTTGAGCGATGTTTCTGAATGCCCTTTGCCTTGCGCTTTTGAAGGCGGTCAGTGCGATGTGCTGTTGCGGGCGGACGACATCGTGCACGACGACGATGCGCCGGTGAAAGCCGAGATCATTCGCAAAGCATTTCGGGGCTCAGAATTTTTGTACACCCTGCGACTGGCCAGCGGCGATTTGCTGATGGCCCATGTGCCCAGCCACCACGACCACAAGTTGGGCGAGTGGATCGGCATTCGCGCCGAGGTTGACCACGTGGTGACTTTCAACCGCGCTTGCCC
>JBEGTA010000314.1:0-4753 GCA_041179665.1 Pseudomonadota bacterium | reverse complement strand
ATGTATTTTTCAGAAATGGACTTGGCCTCCAGCTTGATGCGGTTTTCCAGGGCCTTGGCGCACAACTCGGCTTGCACGGGGTCGGCGCGGCCTTGTGCCTCGAGCAAGCGCTCGTAGTCTTCGTTGGGAAATTTGGCATCGATCGGCAGCCAGACCAGTTCGCCGTTTTCTGAGCGGCCCGGCAAGCGAATGGCAAAGTCCACGCGGTTTTTGTCGCCGGGGCGCACGGCCACTTGGGCGCCATATTGCTCCGGCGTCAGCACCTGCTCGAGCAAGGAGGCAAGTTGCGCCTCGCCAAACATGCCCCGGGTTTTCACATTGGTCAGCAAGTGTTTGAGGTCGCCCACGCCTTGGGCCAAGTGGTGCATTTCGCCCAGTCCTTTGTGTACCTGCTCCAAACGCTCAGCCACTTGTTTGAAGCTCTCGCCCAAACGGGCCTGCAGTGTGGCTTGCAATTTTTCGTCGACGGTCTGGCGCATTTCGTCCAGCTTCGCGGCATTGCTTTGTTGCAACTGTGCCAATTGGGTTTCCATGGTGCCGCGCATCTCCGTCAAGCGACGGGCATTCGACTCCGATAACGCATTGACCTGTTGCGCCAAGCTGTCGGTCAAGTTCTTTTGCAGCAAGGCCAATTGCTGGGCCAATGCGTCAATTTGCTGGTTTTGGGTGCGCGTGGCTTCTGCGCTTTGTTGCAGCAGGGTTTGCTGAAACAGCGTCAGGGTTTGCATCGACTCTTGTCGCCCTTGCACGCCGGATTGCGCGATGTCGTTGCGCAGTTCGCGCTCGAGTCGCTCGGTCTGCGCCTGCGCCGCCGCAAACTGCTGTTGTTGCCAAGCCAGATGCTCGGCCGTGGGCTCAGTTTGTGCAGAAGCCGGTTTGCGGGTGCGCACCAGCAACAGCACAACCAACAACAGGTTCAGTGCGCCCAGCGCAAGACCCAGCCATTCGTTCATGCGGTTTTTCCGGTCACGTTGTTGAGCGGGGTCAGCGCTTGACCCCGGGTTAAGTAGGCCACCAAATTGTCGGCGGCCAACTGGGCCATGGCCTTGCGGGTCTTCACGGTGGCGCTGGCAATGTGGGGCGTCAGCACCACGTTGGGCACCTTCAACAAATCGGGGTGTACCGAGGGCTCGCCTTCAAACACATCCAAACCCGCCGCAGCAATTTGGCGTGCGGCCAAGGCCTTGGCCAAGGCCGCATCGTCCACGATGCCCCCACGCGCAATGTTGATCAGGGTCGCGGTGGGCTTCATTTGCGCCAACTCTGCAGCGCCAATCGTGTGGTGCGATTCAGCGCTGTAGGGCACCACCAACATCACATGGTCAGCGCTTTGCAACAGTTCTTGCTTGGAGACATAACGGGCTTGGCATTCGGCCTCAAGCTCGGCGCTCAGTTGGCTGCGGTTGTGATAGATAACATGCATGCCAAAGCCATGCGCGGCGCGGCGGGCAATGCCTTGGCCAATGCGACCCATGCCCAAAATACCCAAGGTGGAGCCATGCACCTCGGCCCCGGCAAACATGTCGTAGCTCCATTTGGTCCACTGGCCTGCGCGCAAGAAATGTTCGCTTTCGCAGACGCGTCGGGCGGTGGCCATGAGCAAGGCAAAGCCAAAGTCGGCGGTGGTTTCGGTCAGCACATCGGGCGTGTTGCTCGCCTGAACGCCCGCAGCGGTCATGGCGGGCACATCAAAGTTGTTAAAGCCCACCGCCATGTTGGCCACGATTTTGAGTTGGGGGTTGGCTTGCAACAAAGCGGCATCAATGCGCTCGCTGCCAGTGGTCAAGGCCCCGACTTTGCCCTGCATGCGGCGCGTCAATTCGGCCGCAGACCAGACCTCGTCGGCTTGGTTGCTCTCGACCTCGAACACCCGAGAGAGTGATTCAAGAACTTCAGGAAATATGGCTCGCGCCACCAAGATGGAAGGTTTGGACATTATCGGAACCAGATGTAAGACATGACAATAAACAACGGGATCAGCACACTGCAAGACCACGCCATGTAGCCAAAGAAGCTGGGCATTTTGATGCCGCGGTCTTCAGCAATGGCCTTGACCATCAGGTTAGGCGCATTGCCAATGTAGCTGTTGGCCCCCATGAACACCGCGCCCGCAGAAATGGCGGCCAAGGTGGGCGCCAAGGTGGTCATCAAGACCTGCGCATCGCCGCCCGCGGTGTTGAAGAACACCAAATAAGTGGGCGCATTGTCCAAGAACGAGCTGAGCAGACCCGTGATCCAAAAGTACATCATCACGTTGGGGCTGCCATCGGGGTTGGTCACCGCCGAGACCACGCCACCAAAGGGGCCGTTAACCCCGGCCCTGAGCATGGCAATCACGGGGATGATGGTCAAGAAAATGCCGGCAAACAATTTGGCCACCTCGACCATTGGGCCCCAAGAAAATTGGTTGTCTTGGTGCACCGCGGCTGGAGTCAACTTGAGCGACAAGAGCGTAATCAAGACCAAGCCCACATCACGCACCACTCCAGGCAAGCCCACTTCGGTGCCTGCGATGTTGAAAGACACGGGTGATTTCCAGATACCACTCATCAGCACCAAAGCCACCACACCGCCCAGCAAGATAAAGTTGACACGGCCATCAAAGCCAATTTGCCGGGAGTCGGGCGTGGGATCGGCAGGCAACATCTCTTCACGGCGGTGGTAAAACCAAGAGTCCAAGGCGTAAAAAATGATCAGCAAAGAGCCGATCAGGAAGAGGCTTTCAGGAAAGATGTGCTTCACTGTCCAAAAGAAATCCACACCTTTCAAGAAGCCCAAAAACAGCGGGGGGTCACCCAAAGGGGTCAGCGAGCCGCCGGCGTTGGAGACAATGAAGATGAAGAAGACGACCACATGCGCCACATGTTTGCGGTTGTCGTTGGCTCGAATCAAGGGGCGAATCAACAACATCGACGCCCCGGTGGTGCCCATGAAGCTGGCCAAAAAGGCCCCGATGGCCAAGATGGCGGTGTTCAAGCCGGGGCTGCCGTGCAAGTTGCCTCGAATGTAAATGCCCCCCGACACCGTGAACAGTGCGGTCAACAAAATGATGAACGGGATGTATTCGGCAAACAGCGCATGCACCAAGTTGACGCCTGCCGTACTGATGCCAAAAACGGCGGCAAAGGGCAGCAAAAAGGCCAAGGCCCAGCCCGCTGCGACTTTGCCGTAATGGTGATGCCAAAAGTGGGGCAACAACAGCGGCGCAAGAGCAATGGACAACAAAATACCGGCAAACGGAATGCCCCACACCGCTGTCAGTTGGGCCCCGTCAAACTCAGCCGCAGAGGCCAAAGTTGGCAGCGTCAAAAAGAGTGGGAGGGCCAATTGACCGGCCTTGCGCCACAAAGTGGTTTTCATTGTTTTTCCCTCGTGAATGTCGAATGGTTGGGCATGTTACCGGGCCATGCAAAGCCATTAAGCCGATGTGGCAATCTCAAAAACTTGGCGCAAATAGGCCAAGTATTTTTCGTCATCGCACATGCCTTTGCCGGGCGAATCTGACAATTTGGCCACAGGCTGACCGTTGCAACGGGTCATCTTGATGACAATCTGAAGCGGCTCATAACCCAGGTCGTTGGTCAGGTTGGTGCCCACCCCAAAGGCCAATTGGCAACGCCCCTGAAATTGCTGAAACAACTCAATCGTGCGCGGGATGGTCAGGCTGTCACTGAAGATCAGGGTTTTGGTTTTGGGATCGACCCGGTTGTGCTGGTAGTGCGCAATCATGCGTTCGCCCCAGCTGAAGGGGTCGCCGCTGTCGTGGCGTGCACCGTCAAAGAGCTTGCAAAAATACAGATCAAAGTCACGCAAAAAAGCGTTGAAGCCGTACACATCGGACAGCGCAATGCCCAAGTCGCCGCGGTACTCTTTGGCCCAAGATTCAAAAGCAAAAATTTGGCTGTCCCGCAAACGTGGACCCAAGGCTTGGCAGGCCTGCAGGTATTCGTGCGCCATGGTGCCCAGCGGGGTCAATCCCAAAACATAGGCGTAATACACATTGCTGGTGCCGGCAAATTGGCCTGAAGGGCCGGTCCCCAATCGGGCAGACAAGACGCGCAAAACTTCTTCGTGCCATGCCCGAGAAAAGCGTCGGCGAGTGCCGTAATCGGCAATCTTGAGTGTTTCCAGACCGGTGGCTTGCAGTTGTGCAATTTTGGTGTCCAGCCGGCGCCGACCTTCCATCAAATCAGGCACTTTTTGGCTGTTGCGGAAGTACACCTCATTGACGATGGCCAGCACCGGTATCTCAAACAAGATGGTGTGCAGCCAAGGTCCGCGGATGGTGATGTCGATGTCGCCGGAGGGCAGTGGCGTGACTTCGATGTATTTTTCGTTGAGCTTGAAGAGGGCCAAAAAGTCGACAAAGTCGCTTTTGATGAAACGCAACGAGCGCAGGTAGCGCAACTCACCTTCTTTGAAAGGCAAGCTGCACAAAGACAGGATTTCTTCCCGGATTTCTTTGACAAACGGGGCCAACGGGACGCCGGGATTGCGGCACTTGAACTTGTATTCGACCTGGGCACCGGGAAACTGGTGCAGGACGACCTGCATCATGGTGAATTTGTACAGGTCGGTGTCAAGCAGACTGGTGATGATCATGGTGGTTTGTCTCTGGCGGCTTGAAGCCGCTCATGTTTGTGCCTCAGTGTAAGGGATGCGCAAGCCCCAAACGCCCACTGGTCAACTGCAAAACCCGGTCGGCATGGGCCGCCAAAATGTTGTTTTGCTCAGACACCAACAAGCTCAGACC
>JBEGTA010000313.1:0-2668 GCA_041179665.1 Pseudomonadota bacterium | reverse complement strand
GAAGCGCGCCAACCGCCCAGCTTGGGGGGCGCGGTCAGGGGATTATTTTTTGGACGGTGGGTCGGGCAGCAAACAGGCCTCGGCCACCTGCAGTTGGTTATCGCGGGCGAAGTTCATCACGAAATCCCAAGCCAAGACATCGTAGTCGCGCAAATCGTGGTGAACCACCACGCATTTCACGTTGTCCATGGTGGTGGTGGGAACGCACCACGGTGAATAACTAAGGTGGCTGCCAGGGATAGCGCCGCCTGGGCGGAACTGGCTCATCACGCCGGCCAATCTTTCGGCCCAATCGCTGGGGCGAAATGTCTTTCCGTCCAGGGTCAAGCCCAGGATAAAGACTTCTTTGGCAGTGTTGGTGACCATCGGATAGAAGGGTTAATTTTGAGATCACAGAGTTCGGGATCGCCGCCCTCTGATTGGCCTAAGTATTGTATCTTATATAAGACTTAAAACCCTGGGTCAGGGTCACATTTGATTCATGAAAGTGCCTCTAAAATCTGACCTCAGCGGCCCTCTTCGTTGGGCCGATTTTCATTCAGGAGTTCAAGCATGTCCGCTTTCATTGAAGCTGCCTCACCGCACACCATGAACACCTATGGCCGACTGCCCATTGCACTCAGCCATGGTCAGGGTTGCCGAGTGTGGGACATCAATGGCAAAGCCTATTTGGACGCTCTGGCCGGCATTGCAGTGAACACTTTGGGCCATAACCACCCTGACTTGGTGCCGGCGCTGCAGGATCAGATTGGGAAAATGATCCACAGCTGCAATTATTTTCATGTGCCCAACGCCGAAGTACTGGCTGCCAAGTTGGTTGAACTGTCGGGCATGACCAACGTGTTTTTCTGCTGCACGGGCTTGGAAGCCAATGAAGCGGCCATCAAACTGGCGCGCAAATATGGCCATGAAAAAGGCATCGAGAAACCCGAAATCGTGGTCTACGAAAAAGCGTTTCATGGCCGCAGCATTGCCACTCTGAGTGCCACCGCCAACGAAAAGCTGAAAACAGGCTTCGGCCCCATGCTGGACGGTTTTTTGCGCGTGCCGGTGAACGACATTGAAGCGCTGAAAAAAGCCACCGAAGGCAATCCCAATGTGGTCGCGGTCTTCATGGAAACCATCCAAGGCGAAGGTGGCGTTAACCCGATGCGCATCGAATACCTGAAGCAAGTGCGCGCCTTGTGTGACCAAAAAGACTGGCTCTTGATGATTGACGAAGTGCAGTGCGGCATGGGTCGCACCGGCAAATGGTTTGCCCACCAATGGGCGGGCATCGTGCCTGATGTGATGCCCTTGGCCAAAGGCTTGGGCTCGGGTGTGCCCATTGGCGCGGTGGTGGCGGGCCCCAAGGCGGCACACATCTTCCAACCCGGCAACCACGGCACCACTTTTGGCGGCAACCCTCTGGCCATGCGGGCCGGTGTTGAAACGATCCGCATCATGGAAAAAGACGGGCTCATGGCCAATGCGGCCCGTGTGGGTGCGCATTTGCGCGCTGCTCTCGAAAAAGCGCTGAGTGGCGTACAGGGTGTGAAAGAAGTGCGTGGCCAAGGCCTGATGTTGGGCATTGAACTCGACCGACCCTGCGGTGCCATTTGGAGTCGGGCCGCAGAAGCCGGCCTGCTGCTGAGCGTGACCGCCGACAGTGTGATCCGTTTGGTTCCCCCATTGATCATGACCGAAGCCGAGGCCGATGAGGTCGTGGCCATCTTGGTACCATTGATCAAAACCTTTTTGGCAGAAAAACCATGAGTGCATCCGCACCAGCGCCCGTTCGGCATTACCTGCAATTCACGGATCTGAGCGCCGATGAATATGCGCACGTGCTGATTCGTGCCTCAGAGATCAAACGCAAGTTCAAGGCCTACGAAAAATACCATCCACTGGCCGACCGCACCTTGGCCATGATTTTTGAGAAAGCCAGCACGCGCACCCGCGTGAGCTTTGAGGCCGGCATGTACCAACTCGGTGGTTCGGTGGTGCACCTCACCACGGGCGACAGCCAGTTGGGGCGATCTGAACCCATCGAAGACAGCGCCCGTGTGATCAGCCGCATGACCGACATCGTCATGATTCGTACTTTTGGTCAAGACAAAATCGAGCGTTTTGCTTCGCACTCACGCGTGCCCGTCATCAACGGCCTGACCAACGAATTTCACCCCTGCCAAATTTTGGCCGACATCTTCACCTTCATCGAGCACCGTGGGTCGATTGCGGGCAAAGTCGTGGCTTGGGTGGGCGATGGCAACAACATGGCCAACACGTGGCTGCAAGCGGCCGAGTTGCTGGGCTTTACCGTGCACCTCAGCACCCCGAGTGGATACGAGGTCGATCAAGCGGTGGCGGGTTTGCGCAGCAGCGCCAGCTACAAAATCTTCAAAGATCCACAAGACGCCTGCCGTGGAGCCGATTTGGTCACCACCGATGTCTGGACCAGCATGGGCTACGAAGCCGAAAACGAGGCTCGTAAAAAAGCCTTTGCCAACTGGTGCGTCGACGAAGCCATGATGCAAGCCGCCAAACCTGATGCCTTGTTCATGCACTGCTTGCCTGCACACCGCGGCGAAGAAGTCAGTGCCGAAGTCATCGACGGCCCGCAATCGGTCGTGTGGGACGAAGCCGAAAACCGCATGCATGTGCAAAAAGCGCTCATGGAGTTTTTGCT
>JBEGTA010000312.1:0-5904 GCA_041179665.1 Pseudomonadota bacterium | reverse complement strand
GCGGACGCGTGGAAGGCTACTTTCTGAGCAGTTACTCCGCTCGAAAACTGGGCATGAAAACCACCGGCAATGCGGGTGGATCGCACAACTTGAGCCTCACTTCGCGCTTGACCCAGCCGGGTGACCACCTGGATGAAATGCTCAAAAAGTTGGGCACCGGCCTGTTTGTGATCGAGTTGATGGGTCAGGGCGTGAACTACGTGACCGGCGACTACTCGCGTGGGGCCAGTGGCTTCTGGGTGGAAAACGGTGAAATTGCTTACCCCGTGCACGAAATCACCATTGCCGGCAACTTGAAAGATATGTTCATGGGCATCGAGGCCGTGGGCGCCGACACCTACAACATGGGCGCCAAAAGCACGGGCTCCATCTTGGTTAACCGCATGAAGCTGGCAGGCAGTTGAGGCTGCCAGCGTGGATTACCCTGCCAAGGCAGCTTTGACAGCCGCAGACACTTGGCCCATGTCGGCTTTGCCGGCCAATTGGGTTTTGACAGCGCCCATCACCTTGCCCATGTCACCGGGTCCCTTGGCGCCCAAATCGGCCACGATGGCTTGAACGGCCGCGGTGACTTCTTCGGCCGACATACGGGCTGGCAAATAGGTTTGCAACACTGACATTTCGGCTTTCTCTTTGTCGGCCAAGTCTTGCCGTGCGGCTTGTTCAAAAGCAGCAATCGAATCTTTGCGTTGCTTGATGAGCTTGTCCACGATGGCGACCACGGCCACATCGTCAAGCTCGATGCGTTCGTCGACTTCTTTTTGTTTCATGGCCGACAGCAGCAAGCGGATCGTGCCCAGACGTTCAGCGTCTTTGGCCCGCATGGCGGATTTCATGTCTTCGGTGATTTGTTCTTTCAGGCTCATGAGGAACTCCAATAGGCGAACGAGGGGAGAGGCATAAATGACAAAGCCCGCCTGAGCGTCCTCTAGCGGGCTTTTTTGCAGACCTTTTCAGGTCGTACAAAAGAAGATCAATACATCTTCTTGGGCAACTGCATGCTGCGAACGCGCTTGTAGTGCCGTTTGACAGCAGCCGACTTCTTACGCTTGCGCTCGGTCGTTGGCTTTTCGTAGAACTCGCGAGCGCGCAGGTCGGTCAGCAAACCGAGTTTTTCGATGGTGCGCTTGAAGCGACGCAGTGCGACGTCAAACGGCTCGTTTTCTTTCACGCGGATGGTGGTCATTGAATCAATTTTCCAAAAAATGTGCCGGCTGAAGTCAAAAGGGAGATCGGGCCCTTGAAACCCAGTTTCGGCGGTTCCCCGTCACGAACTAGTATTTGGCAGACGGGGGTTTGCCAGCAAAGCCTGAGATTATAGCGTCAGACAAGAGCGGGAAACCAGACCCAACGCGATCAAAATCCGCTCCTTTGGCAAAAATGAAACGCCTGGGTGGCCTCATTAGACCGCAGCGGGGAGGGGCAACGCTTGGGCGCAGGCATGGGCGCTGGCCCAGGCCCATTGGAAGTTGTAGCCGCCCAGCCAACCCGTGACATCGACCACTTCGCCAATGAAATACAAGCCGGCTTGCTTGGATTCCATGGTTTGGGACGACAAGTCTCGCGTGTCGATGCCGCCCAACGTGACTTCGGCTTTTTTGTAGCCCTCACTGCCGTTGGGCGTGAGGCTCCAGCCAGACAGGCCTTGCGCCAGTTGCTGCAAGGCCTTGTCCGGCACCTCGGCAGAGGTGCGCTGCAAAGCGGGGTCTTGGCTGACCCAAGCCTCGGCCAAGCGGCTGGGCACCCAACTGGCCAACTCGTTGACCAACCGTTTTTTGGACCGCATTTTGGCTTCTTGCAGGCGCTGGGGCAGGTCGATTTCGGGGGCTAAATTCAGCCGAATGGGGTCGCCGTCGTGCCAGTAACTGGAAATTTGCAACACGCCCGGGCCCGACAAGCCGCGGTGGGTGAACAGCAGGTCCTCGTCAAAGTGCATGCGGGTTTTTTTCTCGCCGGTCTCAATGCCCACGGGCAAAGACAGGCCGGCCAGTTGGGCATAAGGCGCCCACGCAGCGCCGTCAAAAGTCAAAGGCACCAAGCCCGGGCGGCGAGCCACCAAGCGAAGACCAAATTGTTCTGCGATGTCATAGCCCCAGCCTGTCGCGCCAATTTTGGGAATCGACAACCCGCCTGTGGCCACCACCATCGACGTGGTGTGCAGGGGGCCATGGTCGGTTTGCAGCACATAGCGCGCACCCTCAGGGCCGTCTGGGGTGGGCGTGACCGAGGTCACATGACAGCGGGTGCGGATTTCCACTTGCCCCGACGTGCATTCGGCCAACAACATGCGGATGATGTCTTCGGCCGAGTCATCGCAAAAGAGTTGCCCTTTGTGCTTTTCGTGGAACGCGATGCCATGTTGCTGCACCAAATCAATGAAGTCTTGCGGGGTGTAACGCGACAGCGCCGAGCGACAAAAATGCGGGTTTTGGCTGATGAAGTGCTTTTGCGGTGCAGAGGCGTCGAGCAAGCGGTTGGTGAAGTTGCAACGGCCCCCGCCAGAAATCCTGATTTTTTCGGCGATCTTGTCACTGTGGTCGATGACCAACACTTTCAGCCCGCGTTGACCGGCGATGCCTGCGCAAAACAAACCGGCAGCCCCGGCCCCGACGATCACCACATCCCAAGTCTTCATGGCTCGAGAGTGTAAGGGCAGGGGGTGGGCTGAAGGGGCGCAGGCTGCGGTCTGGCCAAGTTGCGTTTTCAGGCCACTCGCAAATCGGCTGAGGTGGCTGCGCGGGTTTGCCAAGCGCGTGCGCCTTGCACCACATTGCCCACCACGATGATGCTGGGGCTTTGCAGTCCCTCGCTTTGCATGGTGTGCTGCAGCTCGCCCAATGTGGTCAGGGCCTCGCGCTGGTGCGGCAAACTGGCGTGTTGCACCACGGCCACTGGGGTGTTTGCGGGAAGGCCTTGCAAAAGCCCTTGGCAGATGTGCGCGAGGCTGCTCACGCCCATGTAAATCACCAAGGTCAGTTTGGTGTCGTGCGCGGTCTTGGCCAGTTGCGACCAGTGGGTGCCGGCGTCACCGGGCTGGGCATGACCGGTGACAAACACCACGCCATGGGCATGTTCGCGGTGCGTCAGTGGGGTCCCCAAACTGCTGATGCCCGCCAGACCGGAGGTGATGCCGTTCACGATCTCGACCTCAATGCCAGCGGCGCGCAAATGCTCGACCTCTTCTCCGCCTCGGCCAAAAATAAAGGGGTCGCCGCCTTTCAGACGAACCACTTGTTCGCCCTCGTGCACGGCGGTGATCATCATCTTGTCAATGAAAGCTTGTGGCGTGCTTTTGCAGCCACCGCGCTTGCCCACATGCACGATGCGGGCGGTGGGCGAGGCATAGGCCAGCACAGCGTCGTTCACCAAATCATCGACCAACAACACGCTGGCGCTGGCAATCGCCTTCACGGCTTTGAGTGTGAGCAGCTCAGGGTCGCCCGGGCCGGCGCCTACCAAGGTGCAACGGCCAATGGCCCGAGGGGCTGCGCTAGGCGGTGTGCTTCCTGTCGTGTTTGCTGCGGCGCTTTCCGTTGCATGGATGGGCAAATGGGGGGCCGTCATCGTGTCACCTCGTTCAAGATGTGTTGGACTTGCAGCGCAATCGGCTTGGGCACGGGCAGTTCGCCGCGCAAGACGAGTTGAATGTATTGGGCGGTGGCAGATGCGTCGGTGCTGGGCAATTCGGGCACTTCCAGCAAAGCCCCGGCGTGCTGCGCTTGCACTCGCACAATTTGTCCGTTTTTGAGCACATCCATCGCAGGGGTTCGTCTGGCATCGGCCACAGACTCACCCTCGGTGCCGCGCAGCAGCAAGGCGTGTTGGCCCATCAGGACGAAGGTCGACGACATCGATGACAGGTATTCGGGGTGCGTGTAACTGCTCACCAACAACACCGAGGAATCTGCGGCACAAGGGTTCATCAGTTTGACCAAGCTGTGCCCGGGGTTGCGCAAGCCCACCACGCGGCGCACCGCCAGCAAGCGGGCCAGCCCGGTGTGCAGCACGCCGGTGGGCAGAAATTGCACTTGTCCTGCCACCAGCGGCGTCACGCGCTCAAGCGCGGGGATTCCCAATTGCGCCAGCACCGCTTGGCTGCTCACCCGCTTGTCTTCGGTGGGTTCGCCGTGCACCAGCACCGCCACGCCATGGCGCGCCAACAGCAAGGCCAACAAGGGTGTCAGCACTGGCAATTTGCGGGCGCCGTTGTAGCTGGGCAGCACCACTGTCGGGGCGTTGCCTTGGGGTACGGTGTTCAGCCGCGCGTGAGTCGCATCTAAAAACCCCGCCATTTCTTCGGGCGTCTCGCCCTTGATGCGCATGGCAATACAAAACGCCCCCAACTCGAGGTCGCTGACTTGTTGGTCCAGAACTTGCCCCATCAGGTCGGCTGCTTGAGCGCGGCCAAGTGGTCGCGCGCCTTCCTTGCCGCGGCCGATGTCCTTGATGTAATGGCTGATTCCCATGCTGGCAATTTTGCTGGAAATCAGATAACCGTTGGTTATATGAATATGTGGATCAAGCGGGGCGCATGCCGTGCTGCTGTTTGAGGGCCGCACAAACAGGCGATTGCCAAAATTGCAGCAAGGCTTGCAGGGCATCGGGGCGCGCACAGGTGGCGGCCACGCTGCCTGAAAACGTGGTGATGATTTCAACCGCGGGCGGCAGCCCCCCCACGATGGCGATGCCGGACACGCCCAGCATTTCACTCAGTTGCTGAAAGCCCAGCGCCACCTCGCCTTTGGCCACCAAGGCGCCGACGGGCACGCCAGGAGGGGCCTGCACGATGCGTGGCGCAATGCGCTCGGCAATTCCCCATGTCTCAAACTGTTTGGCCAATTGCACGCCGCTCGGCCCGGTGGAATAACCCAAAGTAGGGGCCGCCAAAATCGCAGCCTTGAGGGCTTCCTCGCTCGAGATATCGGGCAACGGTTGGCCGGCGGGAACGGCTACCGCCACCCCTGAGCGCACCAAGTCGGCGCGACTGCCGGCCAGCACATGGCCAGACGCGATGAGTTTGTCAATGGCATCGCTGGCCAACACCACGCCGTCAAACGCTTCGCCCGCCTGCACGCGTTTGGCCGCGTCGACACCGCCGACCGACTCAACATGAATCTGCACCTCGGGTGCATGGGCTTGGTAGAGCTTCACCAAATCGGCCAACAAGGGTTTGGTGGCCATGGAAGAAATCAGTCGAAGTGGGGTCATAGGATGAACAGTGCGTCGAGGGCACTTTGTGATGGGCGCTGGCGAAGATTATGGCGAGGCGGCAAGGCCCGGGCCATGCCCCGCTTAAACTATCTGTTATGCGAATTTTGGGTATCGAATCCTCTTGCGATGAAACCGGCGTGGCCTTGGTGGAGGCCACCGGCGAGGCCCTGCCACGCTTGTTGTCGCATGCCTTGTTCAGCCAAATTGAGATGCACCAAGCCTACGGCGGGGTGGTGCCAGAGTTGGCCAGCCGTGACCACATTCGCCGCGTGCTGCCACTCACGCGCCAAGTCATCGCAGAGGCAAATGTGCGCTTGGCGGACATCGATGTGGTGGCCTACACCCGAGGCCCTGGCTTGGCTGGGGCTTTGTTGGTGGGTTCGGGCGTGGCTTGTGCCTTGGCCGCCTCTTTGGGCAAACCCGTGCTGGGGGTGCACCATTTGGAAGGGCATTTGTTGTCCCCTTTTTTGAGTAACGATCCGCCTGAGTTTCCTTTCATCGCTTTGTTGGTTTCAGGGGGTCACACGCAATTGATGCGGGTGGACGGCGTGGGGCGTTACGAATTGCTGGGCGAATCGATTGACGATGCGGCCGGTGAAGCCTTTGACAAGTCGGCCAAATTGATGGGTTTGCCTTACCCCGGAGGGCCCGGTTTGTCCCGGCTGGCCGAGCACGGCAACCCTGCGGCCTACA
>JBEGTA010000311.1:0-5555 GCA_041179665.1 Pseudomonadota bacterium | reverse complement strand
ATGGCGCCTCGCAATGCCCCTGTTGTGGTGCCTAAAAAGCCCTGAGGGCTCTGATAGAATCTGCGCTTCGACAGCGACCCAGGAGAGGTGGCAGAGTGGTCGAATGTACCTGACTCGAAATCAGGCGTAGTGGCAACACTACCGAGGGTTCGAATCCCTCCCTCTCCGCCAAGCACCAAGTAAAAACGCCCCTTTCGGGGCGTTTTTCATTTCTACTCGCCAATTTACCCGCCTTCATATCTTTGCGGGTCATGCATCAAGTTGAGGCGTGGTCTATGAGGCCAGGCTTGATTCAAAAGCGCACAAACTGTCGCACCTATGTGGTCTGCCGGACAGACCCGGAAGGGGCGTTCTTCTATCTTGCGATGGCTGGTCGGTCTGTGTCATGGTGACTCGGGCTTGAGCCAGGGTTTCGTCTTCCAAGAGAAGGAGTTTCGCCATGTACACCTATTATTCTTTGACCCGCACCTCTGGCACGGCCATGCTGACCATTGCCGCATTGGCCATGACGGCCTGCGCTGGCATGACGCAGCAAGAAAAGAACACCGCCATTGGCGCAGGTGTTGGCGCGATTGGCGGAGCCATCTTGACCGGCGGCAGCACGACGGGCACCTTAGGTGGTGCGGCCGTGGGCGGCGTGGTTGGCCACGAAGTCAACAAAAAATAAAAGGACACACCATGCTTGAAACACTTGTCGTTGTCTTGGTAATTTTGTGGTTGTTGGGCTTGGTCACGTCCTACACCCTTGGCGGCTTTATTCACCTCTTGTTGGTGGTCGCTTTGGTGGTGGTGTTGGTGCGGGTGATTCAGGGCCGCAGGCTGTAAATCCTGCGAAACCGTCTGAAGCATGACTGGCGCGGCTGACGGGATTGGTGTGCTGGACTATTTAGGGCTGAGAGACGCGCACCCCCAGTGCTTACTGCGGGGATAAAAATCGTTTTGACTTGGAGAGCCAGACTTTGGGGCCGACAGATCCCCCTCTCGCTCGGGTTAGTATTGCGCCGATCATGTGTTGAAGAAAGCGCAGTCGGATGAAGAAAACTTGGGTCGCGGTGGGTGCCACTCTGGCTTTGTTGGGTGGGGGCTGGGTGGGGGCATCGGTGTTGGTGGGCATGAAAACCCTGGACACTCTGAAGAGTCTGATGGTGCATGACGCAAGCCAAAAGGCGAACCCATGGCGGGTGAGCCAAGTGACGCAAGAGCGTGGGCTGTTTCAGTCTAAGGGGCAGTTAGAACTTGTTTTATCGCCCAATTGCCAGGCGCAAGATGAGGACGATTTGACGTTTCATGTCGCTTACACGCTTGATCATTTGCCCTTGCCCAGCGGTTTGGCCCGGTTCTCTTGGCAATTGGCCCCCCAAGGGGAAGACGCTCAGGTGTTCAAGTCGGTGTTTGGTTCTGCCTCGCCCCTCACGGGCCAAGGTTTGGTGGACTTTGGTGGGGCTGTGCGCAGCAGCTTGAACTTGCCGGCCGTAGCGATGCGCCGCTCGGGTGAAATGCTTGAAATCTCGCCTACGACAGGCATGTTCGCTCTGGATGGCCAGAAGATGGCCTTAGAAACAAAGATGGATCGCCTTGTGGTGCGTGGCAGGGGCGAGGCGCTGAGCATTCAAGGTTTGGCGATGGATTTCGTGATCGATGATCTCCGCAAAGGCACCGGCAGTGGCAGCTTCAAAGTAGCCCAAGCCAGCACCACTCGCGGCTCTTTGGATGGCTTGGAGTTGCGCATGGAGGCCAAAGAAAAGGGCGATCGGATGAACATGTCCTTGACGCCTTCGGTGCGCAAGATAGAGGCGTCGGGCCAGACCCTCACGGACCTGCGTATGCAGTGGGCTGTGAATGGTTTGCACACCGAGTCGGTTGAAAGCCTGATCCAACTTTTTGACAGCAGTTGTGGCGTTCAGGCGCTCACGGCGCAAGAAAACAAAGTGGCCGCACAAGCCCTGCGGACATTGTTGGTCAAAGGTTTTTCTGTGGGCATGCCCACGCTCACAGGCAAAACCGACAAGGGCAGATTAGAAGGCGCGCTGTGGGTTGAGCTGCAAGCCGCCAATGGCAGCGATCCTTCTTTGGTTGAGCAATTGAAGTCTCACGGCAAACTCGAAATTGAGGGCGCCTTCATCACCCCTGATCAGCGAGAAATGGCCGTGGCCAGCGGCTTTGCCGTCAATCAAGGCAACGCCTTGAGCGCCACTTATGACTACGCGCGAGGGTTATTGAAGGTGAACAACCGAAGCATGGATGCGAGTATTTTTGAAGGTATGCTGCAACAAACCGATCAGCAATTGCGCTTGGTATTGGAGAGCATGCAAAAGCGGCCGTAAGCTATTCCTGCATCCGTCCACGCATCGGGTGTGCGTTTTTTTTGACCAAGGTGAGCGAACATGAGAATCAAATTGTGGCTGTCCGTGCTGGTTGGCGCTTTGGCGCTGTCGGGGTGCTCGGTATTGGCCGTTGCCGATGCCGCAGGTTCTGCGGTGGTCTATGGCATCAAGACCACGGTGAATGTGCTGGATGCGGTGACGCCTGATATCGTGAACAAGAAAAAAGACTGACCTGCGATCGTTTTGTCTCTGCAAAGCAAAACCGGCACTTGCGTGCCGGTTTTTTTGTGTCCCGCAACTTCGCGGTGTTGCGGAAATCTGAAGGGGGAACTTAAATCCCCAACCATCCGTTGGTGCGTGCAAAGTGCAAAGCCTGTGTGCGGCTGTTGACACCCAAGCGGCGGAACAAGCGCCAGAAGTGCACCTTGACGGTGTGCTCGCTGATGTCGAGTTTTTCTGCAATCTCGCGGTTCGACAGGCCTTGGTCCAACATCAAAATCAGTTGTTTTTGGCGCTTGGACAATTTGGTCGGGCCGGCAGGGCTGGACTCATCTTCGTCATCGTCTTCTTCGGTGACCAACAAACTGCGCAAAGAAGCAATGATTTGCGCGGGGCTGTTTGATTTTTCAATGAAGACATTGGCGCCGGCTTCAATGCAACGCGATTCAAACTCGCTGGCGCTGGAGCTGGTGACCACAGCCAACGGCACGTTAGGGTATTTGGCTTTCAAAACTTGCACACCTGACATGCCCAATGTGTCGGGCAATTGGAGGTCCAAGCAGAACAGTTCCGGCGTGCCGTTTTTATCAACCGTGGATTCCACAACATTCAGTTTGTGGATAGGGATGATCTTGAGACCTGGTTTGACACGGTGCACAAGCATGGTCAGCGCATCGCGCATCAAAGGGTGGTCGTCGATGACATATACAGTCATGGTTTAGTTCTCTAGAGTAGGCATTAGGTTTAAGGATACACGCTGTAAAGCATTTTCGCAATAAATATTGTGAAAATTGTAAAAGTTGTCAATTTGCCTTTTTAGATTGTGCGATTTCTGCCAAGGCCGCTTGCAAATCTTGTTCTTTGGCTGAGTCCAAGGGCTCCAGCAGGGCTTTTAATTCCGGTAAGGCCGCCAAGCCGTCCATTTGCAGTCGGGCAATGGCCTGGCCCGCATCCTTGGGTGACGAAAAGCCCAAACTCTGCAAAATGGTTTGGCCCTGAGCATCCACCAGCTTGAAGTAAAACTGGCCGTCTTTTTCCCGGTATTGCTTGAAACTGGCGACCGCGGCTTTGGTTTCTTTTTGCGCTTGCGTTGAGGCCCCCGAAGACAGCGCTCGCAAGCCCACGGCGTGGCGCAATTCGCGCATGAATGGGGTGGCCAGTGTGCGGGCCTTGTCGGCACCCGCCAACAAAATCTTGTCCATTTGGCCGGGGTTGTTGATCAAGGCCTGATAGTGCTCGCGCATGGGGGCAATTTCGCGGTCAATGCGTTCAAACAACATTTGCTTGGCATCGCCCCAGCCAATACCCTCGGCGTAGGCTTTGGCCATGGCCGCAGCCTCCTCGGTGCTGGCAAAGGCCTGGTAAATCTGAAACAAGGCCGAACCTTCGGTGGACTTGGGCTCGCCCGGGGCTTTGGAGTCGGTGACGATGCCCGCGATTTGTTTGCGCATTTGGGCTGCCGGGGCAAACAAGGGAATGGTGTTGTCGTAGCTCTTGCTCATTTTTCGGCCATCCAGACCGGGCAGCAAAGCGACGGATTCTTCAATCACGGCTTCGGGCAACACAAATTGCTCGCCATACAAATGGTTGAAGCTCGAAGCCATGTCTCGCGCCATTTCGATGTGCTGGATTTGGTCGCGGCCCACCGGCACTTTGTGCGCCTTGAACATCAAGATGTCAGCCCCCATGAGCACCGGGTACATGAACAGCCCAGCTGTCACATCGCTGTCAGGGTCGTGGCCAGCGGCGTTGTTTTTGTCAACGGCGGCCTTGTAGGCGTGAGCGCGGTTGAGCAACCCTTTGCCAGTGACACAGGTCAAGAGCCACGTGAGTTCGGGAATTTCTGGAATGTCCGATTGGCGGTAAAAGGTGACTTTTTCGGGGTCCAGGCCTGAGGCGATCCAGCTGGCGGCAATCTCAAGGGTTGAGCGTTGAATGCGCGCGGGCTCATCGCATTTGATGAGCGCATGGTAGTCGGCCAAGAAATAAAAACCGTCGGTTTGGCTGTCGCGGCTGGCGTTCACGGTGGGGCGAATGGCGCCCACGTAATTGCCCAAGTGGGGGGTGCCGGTGGTGGTGATGCCAGTCAGAACGCGGGTACGGAGCTTGGAAGTCATGGAGAAAGTCTATCTAAAGCAAGTTATCGCAGCAGCTCAGCCAGTGGGCTGAGCGTGAGTTTGAGCAGGTCAAAGGTGACGCCCATCAAAGGCTGCATCCACCAAGAACTGATGACCCCGGTGATCACCAAAGCCATGACAATGAAGAAACCCCAAGGCTCGACCCGCGAGAACATCACGGCTTGCCGCCAAGGCAGAAGGCCCACCACAATGCGGCCACCATCGAGGGGTGGCAGGGGGAACAAGTTGAACGCAAACATGACCACATTGGTCAGCATTCCAGCGCGGCACATTTCCAGAAAAAAGCGTTCTGTCACGCCACTGCCTGCCAGCACATACAGCAAGATGCCCCACAGCAGCGCTTGCAGCAAGTTAGAGGCTGGCCCGGCCAAGGCCACCCAAATCATGTCGCGCTTGGGGTTGTGCAGATTGCCAAAGCGCACGGGCACGGGCTTGGCATAGCCAAACAAAAAAGCGCCGCTGGTGCTGAAATAAAGCAACAGGGGCAACAAGATGGTGCCCACCGGGTCGATGTGTGGAAATGGGTTGAGGGTGACGCGGCCCATCATGGCGGCGGTGTTGTCACCCAAGCGTTGTGCGATGTAACCGTGCGCGGCCTCATGCAAGGTGATGGCAAAAATCACCGGCAAGGCATAAATGAGGACGTTTTGGATCAGGTCGGTCATACAGAACCCGATTGTCTCAGACCCAGAATCGCCGGGTCGCCTTGGCCAAGCCGCAAAACTTCGGGTTCTTCGCCGCTCATGTCCACCACCGTGGTGGGCTCAAGCGAGCAGGCGCCGGCATCAATCACGGCGCCCACTTGGTGTTCCAGGCGTTCGCGAATCTCTTCGGGATCATTCAGCGGCCATTCATCACCAGGCAAGATCAGGGT
>JBEGTA010000310.1:0-2721 GCA_041179665.1 Pseudomonadota bacterium | reverse complement strand
AGCCTGCAGACCAGCGTGCTGGATGTGCGCGAGGGATTTTTGGAAATCACCCGCCATGGATTGGCGTTGTTGGGTTTGGCCGTGGTGTTGGTCAGTGTGGCGTTTTTAGCGCGCCCTCAATTGCAAACCGAAGCCAGCGAGGTGCTGCTCGGCTGGCTTCAAATTCGCCAAATCGACAGCCAAGAAGCCCCTGAACCCAGCAATGCCGCCTTGCGCGCCACCACCCAAGACCTTAAGACCCTGACGCCAGAACAACTGAGCGTGACGCGCTGGCTGAGCCGCAAATACCGCGTTGGCCCTGAGCCCTTGGCGGCCGTGGTAACAGAGGCTTGGGCTTTGGCAAACAAAACCCAGCTTTCGCCCACCTTGATTTTGGCCATCATGGCCATCGAGTCGCGCTTTAACCCCTTCACAGCAGGCAGCCAAGGCGCGGTGGGGCTGATGCAAATCGAGGTCAATGCGCACGCCGACACTTTGGCCCAACACGGCGGCCACTTTGCAGCATTTGACGCTTTGACCAATGTGCGTATTGGGGTGCGGCACTTACAAGGCTTGTTGCAGCAAACCAACTCACTCGAAGATGCTTTGGCTTTGTACGGCGCGGCGTCGGGCCAATCGAGTGACAGCCAATATGCCGAGCGGGTCTTGGCAGAACAACAACAATTGGACGCCCAAATCACGGCAACGATGGCCGCCAAGCCGTCAAACGCCTCCGCCAAAACCAATTGAGCCCGACGAGGCCGATTGTGGCTATCCGGGCTCCAGGTCCAAATACGCCGAACTACCTGCGATACACTTACGCGGTGCGCGACTGGCGATAGGAGCTCCCTCTTGGCAACACCAGATGGGATCACTCGGACGTGGAGCGCGGTGGCCGCTGGGCTACCCCCAAACCACTGGGAAGCGCACAGCCCTGAACTGGCCCAAACACCCAGAACCGGGTTTTGAGCCGTTCGCCTGGGCAGCCCTTGCAGCAGACTTTTCACCCGTCTTGCCCCAAGGTTCCATCATTTGAAGGACTGCCATGTACCACCGCAATATTCTGATTGAACAAACCGATCCCGAGATCTTTGCCGCGATCCAAGCCGAGAACGCGCGTCAAGAGCACCACATTGAGCTGATCGCCAGCGAAAACTACGCCTCTCCCGCCGTCATGGCCGCACAAGGCAGCCAACTCACCAACAAATACGCCGAGGGTTACCCAGGCAAGCGTTATTACGGGGGTTGTGAGCACGTCGACGTGGCCGAGCAATTGGCGATTGACCGCATCAAACAAATTTTTGGTGCAGAAGCCGCCAACGTCCAACCCCATTGCGGCGCATCGGCCAACGAGGCGGTCTTTTTGGCCTTCTTGAAACCTGGTGACACCATCATGGGCATGAGCTTGGCTGAAGGCGGACACCTGACGCACGGCATGCCCTTGAACATGTCAGGCAAATGGTTCAACGTGGTTTCGTATGGCCTCGATGCCAAAGAAGCCATCGACTACGAGGCGATGGAAGCCAAAGCCCGTGAAACCAAGCCCAAACTGATCATTGCAGGTGCATCTGCCTACAGTTTGCACATCGACTGGGCACGCTTTGCCAAAGTGGCCAAAGAAGTCGGCGCCATCTTCTTGGTCGACATGGCCCACTACGCCGGCTTGATCGCGGCTGGCCAATACCCCAACCCCGTGCCCCATGCGGACGTGGTCACTTCCACCACCCACAAGAGTTTGCGCGGCCCCCGTGGCGGCATCATCTTGATGAAGGCCGAGCACGAAAAAGCCATCAACAGCGCCATCTTCCCCGGCCTGCAAGGCGGTCCCTTGATGCACGTGATTGCGGCTAAAGCTGTGGCATTTAAAGAAGCCCTGTCTCCTGAGTTCAAGGCCTACCAAGCACAAGTTGTGAAAAACGCCCAAATCGTGGCCGAAGTGCTGACCCAGCGCGGTCTGCGCATTGTGAGCGGAGGCACCCAAAGCCACGTCATGTTGGTCGATTTGCGTGCCAAGGGCATCACCGGCAAAGTGGCCGAAGCCGCCTTGGGCAGCGCCCACATGACCATCAACAAAAACGCCATCCCGAACGACCCTGAAAAGCCGTTTGTCACCAGCGGCGTGCGCATTGGCACGCCCGCCATGACGACCCGCGGCTTCAAGGACGAAGAAGCCCGCGCCACGGCCCACCTGATTGCCGATGTGCTGGACAACCCCTTGGACGAGGCCAATTTGGCCGCCGTGCGCGCCAAGGTGCATGCACTGACCAGCCGTTTCCCGGTTTACGGCTGATCGGACTGCGCCATGAAATGCCCCTTCTGCGGTCACCTCGAAACCCAAGTGGTCGAGACTCGGCTGGCCGAAGACGGGGGCTTCATTCGCCGGCGCCGTCAGTGCGGCGCTTGCGATAAACGCTTCACCACCTACGAAAAACCGGAAGTTAATTTTCCGGCCATCGTCAAAAAAGACGGCCGGCGCATTGAATTTCAGCGCGACAAACTGCGCGCCAGTCTCAACCTGGCCTTGCGCAAACGCCCTGTCAGCACCGAACAGGTCGACGGCGCTATCGAGCGCATAGAAGAAAAGCTGCTCAATCTGGCCATCCGAGAAGTGGCCTCGCACCGCATTGGCGAATTGGTCATGCGCGAGTTGAAAAAACTCGACAAAGTGGCCTATGTGCGCTTTGCCAGTGTGTACCGCAATTTTGAAGACATCGACGACTTCAAAACGCTGGTGGACGAAGT
>JBEGTA010000309.1:0-2864 GCA_041179665.1 Pseudomonadota bacterium | reverse complement strand
GTTGCTGGCCAGCATGGGCAGCCATGTGCCGGCCAGCAGCTGCCGCCTCGGCCCGATCGATGCGATTCATACCCGCATTGGGGCGGCCGATGATTTGGCCAACGCCCAATCGACCTTCATGTTGGAGATGACCGAGGCCGCGCAAATATTGCACAGCGCCACGCCCCACAGCTTGGTGCTGATGGACGAAATTGGCCGCGGCACATCCACCTTTGACGGCCTGGCTTTGGCCAGCGGCATCGCCACGCACCTCCACAATAAAACGCAAGCCTTTGCCTTGTTTGCTACGCACTACTTTGAGCTCACCGAGTTTCCGGCCACCCACTCGGCCGCGGTGAATATGCATGTGAGCGCTGCCGAATCGGGTTCATCCATTGTCTTCTTGCACGAGCTGCAACCCGGCCCCGCCAGCAAAAGCTATGGCGTTCAAGTGGCCCGCTTGGCCGGCATGCCGGCTGCTGTGTTGACGCACGCACGCCACGCGCTGACTGCGCTCGAGGCCGGAGCCACGCAAAACCGCCAGCAAGTCGATTTGTTTGCGGCTCCCCCTGAATCCGAAGCCACCGGTCCGACGCCTGTTGAGGCGGCGCTGGCTGAAATCAACCCCGATGCGCTCAGCCCCAGAGAAGCGCTGGACGCTTTGTATGCGCTGCAGCGCATGCTGCCCAAAAATTAAAGGAACACACCGTCATGACTTATTGCGTTGCCGTTAAGACCCGAGCCGGTTTGGTCTTTTTGTCAGACTCCCGCACCAATGCGGGCCTGGACCAAATCAGCACCTTCCGCAAAATGATCGTTTACGAAAAAGCGGGTGACCGTTTCATGACCTTGTTGTCGGCAGGCAACCTGAGCATTTCGCAATCGGTGCGCGAAGTGCTGCAAATCGAAAAGCTGGTCGAGCCCGGCCAAGACGAGCCCCTCACCATCTGGAACGCCAAAAGTATGTTCGACGCCACCCGCGTGCTGGGTGCCGCCGTGCGCCGGGTTTACGAGCGCGATGCTGCAGCCCTCAAAGCCTCTGGCGTGGAGTTCAATGTCTCCATGATCTTTGGCGGTCAAATTGGCGACGAGGGCATGCGCTTGTTTCAGGTGTATTCACCCGGCAACTTCATTGAAGCCACCGACGAAACGCCTTACTTCCAGATTGGCGAATCAAAATACGGCAAGCCTGTCCTCGACCGCGTCATCACGCCCAACACCCCGCTGGACGAAGCCGCCAAATGCGCCTTGGTCTCGATGGACTCAACCCTCAAATCCAACCTCTCGGTGGGCTTGCCGCTGGACATGGTGGTCTACAAAGCGGGCAGCCTGCAGACCGACCGCATCATGTGCATCGACGAGCACAACCCCTACTTCCAGATGTTGCGCAGCAGCTGGGGCGACAAGCTTCGCCAAATGTTCGACAGCATCGAAGACCCGATGTGGCATGGCGGTGCAACCGACATTCCGCTCATGGTGGCCCCCGTTCGCAATGCGCTGTTGAAGAAGATCACCACCCCAGAAGAAAAACTGATCTGATGGCCGCACGCATTATTTTTTCGCACGGCAACAGTTTTCCGGCAGGCACTTACAGCGTCATCTTTGACCACCTGCGCCAGCGCGGGTTTGAGGTCCAAGCCATCGACAAGCTGGGTCATGACCCACAGTACCCCGTCACCAACAACTGGCCTCATTTGGTGCAGCAATTGGCCGATTTCGCTCGCGCCAAACAAGGCCAAGGCGAGCCTGCTTTTCTGATAGGTCACTCGCTGGGCGGGCTGCTCAGTTTGATGTGCGCCGCCTTGCACCCCGAGTTGGCGCGTGGTGTGTTGTTGATCGACTCGCCCGTGCTGGGCGGCTGGAAGGCCACCACACTGGGTTTGGCCAAGCGGACCACATTGGTGGGTGCCTTGTCCCCTGGACGCATCAGCCAAAAACGACGCAACCATTGGCCCGATGCGCCCAGCGCATTGGAGAGTTTTCAGCACAAAAAGGCCTTTGCACGCTGGGACCCGCAAGTCTTGCGCGACTACATTGAGCACGGCACGCACAACGCCGGTGGGCAACGGGTCTTGAGCTTTGACCGCGATGTTGAAACCGCCATCTACAACACCCTGCCCGACAACTTGGTCAGCTTGCTCAAACGCCATCCACTCAAGCGCCCAGCCGCGTTTATCGGCGGCACCCACTCTGCAGAAATGCGCCAAGTGGGTCACGAACTCACTCACCAAGTTGTGAAAGGTCGCGTCATGATGCTGGATGGCTCCCACCTGTTTCCGATGGAAAAACCACTCGCCACTGCGGCCGCCATCGAGGCCTCGCTGCGCAACCTCGGGGCCTGATCAAGCGCTCCAGCGCACCCAACCGGTGGCGCTGGTGCCCAGCACCACCATACCAAAAACAATTCGGTACCAGGCGAACACGACAAAGCTGTGGGTCGAGATGAATTTGAGCAACCAGCGCACGCAGACCCAAGCGCTCAAAAAAGAAAACAACAAGCCCACCGCAAACATCGGTGCATCGGCCATGCTGAGCAAGGCCCGCTCTTTGTAGAGGCTGTAAGCCCCCGCACCAATGAGTGTGGGAATGGCCAGGTAAAAAGAAAAGTCCGTTGCGGCTTTGCGCGACATGCCCAACAGCATGCCGCCAATGATGGTGGCACCACTGCGGCTGGTGCCCGGAATCATGGCCAAACACTGCACCAAGCCCACCTTCAATGCGTCTTGCCAGCGCATGTCTTCCACCTCTTGAATGCGCGCAGCACTGGCCTGTCGCCGTTCGGCCCACAAAATAATGAACCCACCAATGATGAACGTGGTGGCCACCACCTCAGGAGTGAACAAGTGGGCCTTGATGGCCTTGCCGAACAACAGGCCCAAAATGAC
>JBEGTA010000308.1:0-7390 GCA_041179665.1 Pseudomonadota bacterium | reverse complement strand
GAAAAAGCAGTCGCACGCCAGAGCAAGCCCGCATGCCCCTGCTTTATGCCCCGTATGTGCCCAGTCTTTGGGAAGACTTTATTCTGCGCAACCGCCGCATCTTGTCCGACCAAATGGCCTTTCTGATGGCCCATGTACCCAAAAACTCACGCCTCATGATGTGAGGTCGGCTGGCGCTGTGCAAGGCCAGCGCATGAAGATTTGTCGCTACAAAGCGATATTTTGAATACAAAAGTGTCGATAATTGACTGCTTGTATTCGGGAAAACTTCATGAACACACCTCTTTTTGGGCCGGTCTTGCGTGCGCCAACAGGTTTTCAGCCGCAGGGACTGACGCGCCGGCATTGGGTCCAGTCACTTTACTTGGGGGCGGGCTGGTTGCATGCCAACTCGCTGCGGGCTGCACAGGCCCAATCTCCGTATCCGGTTCAACTGGCGTCCGCTTGGTCCCCAAAGCGCTTACCGAAAGGCTTTTGGGTCAGCGAAAAATTAGACGGGGTGCGTGCGGTTTGGGATGGCCGAATCTTGCGCTTTCGAAGTGGTCGCGTGCTCAATGCGCCCGCATGGTTTTTGGCGGCCTTGCCCAGCATGCCCTTGGACGGTGAGCTCTGGATCGCGCCCGGCCAGTTTGACCGGGTGTCGGGTTTGGTCCGCACAGAAGTCCTCCATGACGAAGCTTGGCGCCAGGTGAAGTATTGGGTCTTTGATGCGCCCGGCCATGCGGGCCCCTTTGCGGAAAGAGTGCAAGCGCTGCAAGCCCAATTGGCTGCTTCGGCAGTCCCGTGGTTGTTGCCAGTGGCCCAAGAAGTCGTGCCGGATGAGGCCAGTTTGCAGGCGCATTTGCAAGCCGTCGTGGGACGCGGTGGCGAGGGCTTGGTGCTGCACCGGGCCGATGCCCACTGGCGCCCGGGCCGCACCGATGCGGTTTACAAATTCAAACCCGAACCCGATGAAGAAGGTCGGGTGGTGGGGCATCTGCCCGGCAAGGGCCGCTTGCAAGGGCAGACCGGCGCTTTGTGGGTGGAAATGCCCACGGGTCAGCGGTTTGCCTTGGGGGTCGGTTTGAATGACGCCGATCGCCGCAACCCGCCCCCAGTGGGCTCATGGGTCACCTACCGTTATCGCGATCGCACGCCCTCGGGCTTGCCGCGTTTTGCCAGTTATTTGCGCCAGCGTGAGCCTGAATAAAAAAGGGGCTCCGTGCGGAGCCCCTTGGCCAGTGCTCAAAGCGTTGGGTCAGGCAAAAACACCGGCAGTTTCTTGCATGCGATCGGACACTTCTCCCAGTTGGTGCAAAGTGTCGCCAAAGGTCATGTCCAGCTGCGTTAACTTTTTGAAGTAGTGGCTCACGATGTATTCATCGGTCACGGCAATACCGCCGTGCAGCTGCACGGCCTGCTGGCCCACAAAGCGCATGGAAACCCCCAGTTGGTACTTGGCGCGTGCCATCGCCCGGCGTCGCTCATCGGCCGGCGCGTGCAACTTCAAACTGGCGTAATAGCTCATAGAGCGGCCCAGCTCCAGTTGCATTTTCATATCGGCGACACGGTGACGAAGCGCCTGAAAGCTGGCGATGGCCACCCCAAATTGTTTGCGCGTGTTCATGTAGTCGATGGTGATGGCCAAGGTTTTGTCCATCACGCCCACCGCCTCGGCGCAGACACAAGCAATGCCAATGTCTTGCGCTTCTTCGAGCGCGGTCAAACCCTGCAAGGTGATCAATTGCGCGGGGGTGTTGCTCAGCACCACTTCGGCCGCACGCGAGCCGTCTTGTGTGATGTAGCCCTGAGTGCTCACGCCGTCGGCCTGGCGCTCCACCAAGAACAACGCCAGTTGGGCGCCGCCCTGGCCATTCACCATGGCGGGCACCACAAAAGCATCGGCTTGATCGCCTGCCGCCACCACGCTCTTGGTGCCCGTGAGCGTCCATTTCCCGCCCACTTTATGGGCCTGCGTGGCGCATCGATTCAGTTGGTAGCGCGCGCCGCGTTCTTGCTGGGCCAAGACCACGATGGCTTCACCGGCAGCGATGCGCGGCAGCCATGCGGCCTGAAGCTCAGTGGGGGCATGCGTTTGCAGCGTGGCACTGGTCATCAGCGTTTGCGTCAGGGGCTCTAAAACAATGCCACGGCCCAGCTCTTCGAGGGTCACCATGGCTTCGGTCGGGCCCATGCCCATGCCGCCGTTTTCTTCGCTCACGTACAAGCCGGTCAGGCCCAGCTCAGACATTTCGCGGTAAGCGTCGCGGTCAAAACCTCCGGCAGCCACGATGGCGCGGCGGCGCTCAAAGTCGTAACCCTTGTCTACCCATTTGCGCACCGCGTCACGCAGTTGTTCTTGGTCGTCAGAAAAATCGAAATCCATGTGAAATCCTTTGGGCTTAGCCGAGCACAGTTTGCGCGACGATGTTGCGTTGCACTTCATTGCTGCCGCCATAAATGGTGGTCTTGCGCATGTTGAAGTAGTTGGCTGCCAATGGCGCATTGGCCACCACGCCGCCAGGAAAATCGCCTTGCCAGCCGGCATCCATGGCTTCAAAGATGAAGGGCAAGGCAAATGGCCCGGCGGCTTGCATCATGAGTTCGGTGTAACGCTGCTGAATTTCACTGCCTCTGATTTTCAAGAGGCCCGCGATATCGAGCGAGTTTTTGCCCGATTTCTCAGCCGACAACACGCGCAACACCAGCATTTCGAGGGCCACGATGTCGACCTCGAGTTTGGCGATCTCATCGCGAAAACGCAGGTCGTCGTAAACACCTTCGGCCTTGGCGATGCGCTTCAGACGTTCTAATTCGCGCTTGGCACGGTTCACATCGGCGATGTTCGTGCGTTCGTGGGCCAACAAATGCTTGGCGTAGTTCCAGCCCTTGTTTTCTTCACCCACCAAGTTTTCGACAGGCACTTCGACGTTGTCAAACCAAACTTCGTTGACTTCGCATTCGCCGTCCAACAATTTGATCGGGCGCACGGTGATGCCGGGCGACTTCATGTCGATCAACAAGAAGGAAATGCCGGTTTGGGGCTTGCCTTCGTTGCTGGTGCGCACCAAGCAAAAGATCCACTCGCCATATTGGCCGAGAGTAGTCCAGGTTTTTTGGCCATTCACGATGTACTTGTCGCCCTGGCGCTCAGCGCGGGTTTTCAGTGAAGCCAAGTCTGAGCCTGAACCGGGCTCGCTGTAGCCCTGACTCCACCACACTTCACCGCTGGCAATGCCGGGCAAAAAGCGTTTGTGTTGCTCGGCGTTACCAAACGCCATGATCACTGGGGCCACCATGACGGGGCCAAATGGCACGACCCGAGGCGCTCCGGCAAGCGCGCACTCTTCTTCAAACAGGTGCTTTTGCACAGCGCCCCAGCCTGGCCCGCCAAACTCTTTGGGCCAGCCCCAACCCAACCAGCCTTTTTTGCCCAAAATCTTGGCCCAGCGTTGCAGGTCATCGCGTGTGAGGCGCATGGCGTTGTGCACTTTGTGTGCAATGTCGGCGGGTAAGTTCGCTTTGACCCAAGTGCGAATTTCATCGCGAAAAGCGAGTTCTTCAGGGGTGAATGCCAAATCCATGAGGGACTTTCTCCAGAGGGGTGAGGGATGCTTAAGAGTGCATCAACATCAAAATCAAACGCTCGTGCTTTTTATCACGCCATGCCGTTTGAGGCCTGTCTTGGGTGCGACAAAATGGGCTGCGTTCGGGGTGCTCGACAACGCGTTTTGAATCACCGAATAGCAGAGATCGGTGCAGGGATAATCGCGTTCATCCATGAAAAACATTGTCATATTGATTTCCGGTTCTGGCTCCAACATGGCCGCCATTGTCCGTGCCGCAGAGCAAGAGCGTTGGGCAACACGGTTGAATGCCCGCGTGGCCGCGGTGGTCAGCAACCGCGCCGATGCCAAAGGGCTGGCCATTGCCAAAGAGCACGGCATAGCCACGGTGGTGTTGGACCACAAATCGTTTGCTTCTCGCGAGGCATTTGACGCCGCATTGCAGACGGAGGTGGACCGGTTCTCGCCCGATCTGGTGGTGTTGGCTGGCTTCATGCGCATCCTGACACCGGCCTTTGTGGCCCACTACGCTGGGAAAATGCTTAACATTCACCCGTCTTTGTTGCCGGCGTTTCCGGGTTTGCACACGCATCAGCGCGCCATCGACGCAGGGTGCCGCTTTGCTGGGGCCACTGTGCACCGAGTGACCGCCGAGTTAGACCATGGCGAAATTTTGGCCCAAGCGGTGGTGCCGGTTTTGCCGCAGGACAGCGCCGAAACACTGGCGGCGCGGGTGCTCACGCAAGAGCATCTGATTTATCCCCGTGCGGTGGCGCAATTATTGGCTTAATCGCTAACGCGTGTGAAGCGGGGCTGCACTTGGCCATTGAATTCGGCCACATCCGCAAACATTGCAGCGGGTCGAACCCACAAACCTTCGTCGCCATATAGGGCTTGGTACAGCGTCATGGGTTGCAGGTCTTCACTGTGACGCACCGTCCCGAGCACTCGGTACATGCCACCTTTGTAATGTCGGTACAGGCCTTTGGGGGTTTCAATCAACGGGGGCAAGGTCTCGGACATGGGTGCTTTCTGAATCAGTGTGCCAATGGGTGATGAGGGGATGGGACAATACGCCCCATGCATCCAAAAGCTCTTTTAGACGCCTGCGCCGATTTGGTCAGGCTTGTTCTCCAATTTGAACATCCCGCCGACGCTGTGGTGTCGCGCTATTTTCGTGAACACCGCGCCTTGGGTCCCCGCGAGCGCGCCACATTGGCCGAAACAGCCTTTGCTGTATTGCGCAAAAAATTGCTTTTTGAACAGCTGGCCCGTTCGGGCTCTGGCAGCAAAGAGCGCAAGCTGGCCATTTTGGGCTTTTATGGACCGCGTGATTTTTTGAGCGCAGCCCTCAACGAGACCGAGAAGAAATGGTTGGCCACGTGCGACACCATTCCAGCCGACGCGCTGATGGCCCCGCACCGCCACAACTTGCCCGACTGGATGGCGCAGGCCTTGCAAGCCCAATTGGGCGAAGACTTTTGGGCCTTGGCAGAGCACCTGCAGCAACCCGGTACGCTGGATTTGCGGGTCAATATGCTGCAAGCCAAGCGCAGCGAAATTCAAAAAGAACTCAACCTGGCTGGCATTGCGTCGGCTCCTACCCCTTACTCGCCTTGGGGCTTGCGCTTGCAGGGCAAGCCGGCTTTGCAAAAGACCGATGCCTTCACCCGAGGCGCGATTGAAGTGCAAGACGAAGGCTCGCAACTGTTGGCCTTGCTGGTGGACGCGCACCGTGGCGAGATGGTGGTGGACTTTTGTGCCGGTGCCGGTGGCAAAACTTTGGCCCTCGGCGCAGCCATGCGCAGCACGGGCCGTTTGTACGCGTTTGATGTTTCTGGACACCGACTGGATGCCCTCAAGCCGCGCATGGCGCGCAGCGGTTTGTCCAATGTTCACCCCGCCGCCATCGCCCACGAGCGAGATGACCGGGTCAAACGTTTGGCCGGCAAGATTGACCGCGTTTTGGTGGATGCCCCTTGCTCGGGCTTGGGCACCTTGCGGCGTAACCCCGATTTGAAATGGCGTCAAAAGCCCCAAGCGGTCCAAGAATTGACCGAAAAGCAATTGGCCATCTTGCAAAGCGCCTCACGCATGGTCAAGTCTGGGGGCCGGCTGGTGTACGCCACATGCAGTGTGTTGCCCGAAGAAAACGAGCAAATCGCGCAAGCGTTCAGCGCCGCCAACCCCGACTTTGTGCCCGTCAACGTGGCGCAAGAGCTTGAGCGCTTGAAGGTGCCCGATGCGGCCAGTTTGTGTGCGCCGGCGGCTTCGACAGACATAAGCGCTGCAGCCGTTCCTGCGGGCACATTTCTGCGCTTGTGGCCCCACCGCCATGCCACCGATGGGTTTTTTGCCGCTTCATGGACTAAAAAGTAAATTTTAGAACTATTTTCTTGGAAGATTCGGCCGAAAGGACTGTCCTTTTGGGGCCAAGAAACTTAAAATCGAGTGATTGCCTGCTCACAGGCGCCTGTAGAAAGTATTGCGTATGTTGTTGCCTGAATCGGCCTTTCTTGATTCATTGATTCAGTGGATGGGCCATGGCCTGTTTGACTTGGCTTGGTGGCAAATGGTGTTGATCACCTTGGGCCTGACCCACATCACCATCGCCAGTGTCACGATTTTCTTGCACCGTCACCAAGCCCACCGGGCGTTGGACCTGCATGCCATTCCTTCGCATTTCTTCCGTTTTTGGCTGTGGTTGACCACCGGCCAAGTGACCAAAGAGTGGGCGGCGATTCACCGCAAGCACCATGCCAAATGCGAACAAGCCGAAGATCCCCACAGCCCGCATGTGCACGGCATCAAAACAGTGTTGTTCACCGGAGCCGAGCTGTACCGCAAGGAATCCAAAAACCAAGAAACCCTGAAGCGCTATGGCCACGGCACGCCCGATGACTGGATTGAGCGCAACCTGTACACCCGCTTCTCTTGGCAAGGTGTGGCCCTGATGCTCATCATCGATGTGGCTTTGTTCGGCTTTTTGGGCTTGACCGTTTGGGCGGTACAAATGGCTTGGATCCCGGTGACAGCGGCCGGCATCATCAACGGTGCTGCCCACTATTGGGGTTACCGCAACTTCGAAGCGCACGACGCCAGCACCAACATCTCGCCTTGGGGCATCTTGATTGGTGGTGAAGAATTGCACAACAACCACCACACCTATCCCACGTCGGCCAAGCTGTCGGTCAAGCCGTATGAGTTTGACATCGGCTGGTTGTACATCCGCAGTCTCGAAACATTGGGTTTGGCGACTGTCAAAAAGACACCGCCCCGTTTGGCCTATGGCGATATTCGCCCTGTGGCCGACGAAAAAACGCTGGAAGCCCTGATTGCCAACCGTTATGAAGTGATGGCCAATTACGCTCGCAACTTGCACTCGGTGTTGCAACTCGAGGCCAAGAAGCTGAAGGTCGATGCCAGCGTGATGCAAGCTGCCCAGCGCTGGTTGCACCGCGACACTGCTAAGGTGCCTGCGGCTGTGCATGCGCAGCTTAGCGAAGCGCGCGCGGCCAGTCCGGTGCTCGACAAAATGGTGCAAATGCGCGAAGAACTCAGCCAAATTTGGCTCAACACCTCGCACTCGCGTGAGCAATTGGCGGCTGATTTGCAAGCCTGGTGCCGCCGTGCTGAAGAAAGCGGCATTGCTGCCTTGCGCGATTTCTCTGTGAAATTGCGTGCGGTGCGCCAGTCCGCCTGATCCTTCATAGCGATCTCTGCTCACAGGACCCTCGGGTCCTGTTTTTCTTGGGGCAACAAAAAACCCGCTGAGAAGCGGGTTTTTTGTTGAAAGACTCAGTCCGAATTACTTCAGCTTGATTTCTTTGTATTCAACGTGCTTG
>JBEGTA010000307.1:0-4462 GCA_041179665.1 Pseudomonadota bacterium | reverse complement strand
GACAAACCCACCAAGCGCATCCGCTTGATGGACACCTTGTGGGTGACTGGCGTGATGAGCGCCACCCAAACCGATTCGCACATGGGCATGGCCAGTTACAGAATCGATGCCAAGGCCGTTGCGCCTTACCGCGAAAAAAAGTAAACCCTCAATCGGGGTTTGAAATGCCTGAGGCCACATGCCCCGAGGGCACATGGCGCGCTGCAGATTCGATGTGCCCCGTTTGATCGTCAAAGAAGAAATCGGGCTCGAACTCGCGCAAAAACTCTCCCTTGGCAAGTCCGCCCAAAAACATGGCTTCATCGACCTCGATGTTCCAGTCCATCAACGTGCGAATGGCCCGCTCATGCGCTGGCGCGCTGCGGGCAGTGACCAAGGCGGTGCGCACCCGCATGGCGGGCGTGCCTTCTTGTTGCAGTCGGTGCAGTGCGGCCAGCAGGGGCTTGAACGGTCCTGCCAATAAAGGCTGTCCCGCTTTGTCGCGTTCGTGCGCTTGAAATGCCGACAACCCCTCAGCCTGAAACACCCGTTCAGCTTCGTCAGAGAACAACACCGCATCGCCGTCAAATGCGATGCGCACTTCGTGTGGGTGGGCTTCAGACGCCAAGGCCGAATGCGGGTACACCTGCGCTGCAGGAACACCAGCGCCCAGCGCCGCACGCACATCAGACAAGTGGGTAGACAAAAACAAATTCGCATTCAACGGCTTCAGGTAGCGCCAAGGCGGCTGCCCTCGGGTGAAGCTGCCGCGTTGAATTGGCAAGCCGTAATGCTGGGCCGAGCGAAACACCCGCATCCCCGAGACGGGGTCGTTGCGCGACAAAATAACCACTTCAACCCGCTGCGCGTTGGCATCGTTGAAGGCCAACAATTTGCGCACCAAAGAAAACGCCACACCCGGTTTGGCAGGCTCTTCTAAACGGCCCAACTGCAGTTGCATGTAGGCCCGGTCATCGCCTTGTTCAAAAACCAAGTTCTCTTCTTCAAAGTCGAACAAGGCCCGCGATGAAATGGCCACAACCAGTTGACCTTCGAGAGATGCGGGCATGGTGAGCGCCTCGTGTTAGCTGCGAAGAAACAAACGATACACCGGGTTGTGCGTTTCTTCTGCGTACGGATAACCCAGCGTTTGCAAAAACTTGTCAAAGGCCTTGTTGTCTTTTTCGGGCACCTGCAAGCCGACCAAAATGCGACCGTAATCGGCACCTTGGTTGCGGTAATGGAACAAGCTGATGTTCCAACCTGGCCGCATCAGGCTCAAAAACTTGAGCAAGGCCCCAGGGCGCTCAGGAAACTCAAAGCGCAACAAACGTTCGTCTTGCGACAAAGCCGAATGGCCGCCCACCATATGGCGAATGTGCTCTTTGGCCAACTCGTCGTGGGTCAGGTCGATGGCCTCAAACTTGTGTTTGTTGAAGTTGGCGGTGATCTTGCTGCTCTCACCCTTGCCGTGTGTGCCCAAGCCCAAAAACACATGGGCTTTGTCGGAATCGCTCATGCGGTAGTTGAACTCGGTGACATTGCGCGGGCCGCCGGGCAAACTGCCGATCAACTCTAAAAAGCGCTTGAAGCTGCCACGCTCTTCAGGAATGGTGACCGCAAACAAGGCTTCTTTTTCTTCGCCCACATCGGCCCGCTCAGCGACAAAGCGCAAGCGGTCAAAGTTCATGTTGGCACCGCACAAAATGGCGGCATAAGTCTGTCCTTTGGTTTTGTGCGTCGCCACATACTGTTTGATGGCGGCCACGGCCAAGGCACCTGCAGGCTCCACAATCGAGCGCGTATCGACAAACACATCTTTGATGGCCGCGCACACCGCATCGGTGTCAACCGTCATGAATTCGTCCACCAAATGGCGCGACACCCTGAAGGTTTCTTCGCCGACCAATTTCACGGCGGTGCCATCGGAGAACAAGCCCACATCGGGCAACGTCACCCGCTTCTTGGCCTTCACAGACGCGATCATGGCCTGCGAGTCGTTCATCTGCACCCCAATCACCTTGACGCCTGGGCGCACCGCCTTGATGTAGTTGGCCACGCCACTGATCAGGCCACCGCCCCCAATGGCCACAAACACCGCATCGAGCGGGCCTTGGTGCTGACGCAAGATCTCCATGGCAATGGTGCCTTGGCCGGCAATGACATCCGGGTCGTCAAAAGGGTGCACAAAGGTCAACCCTTGTTTTTTCTCCAGCAACACCGCGTGGTTGTAAGCATCTGAATAGCTGTCGCCAATCAACACCACTTCGCCGCCCAGCGCCTTGACCGCTTCCACCTTCACCTGTGGCGTGGTGGTGGGCATGACGATGACAGCACGGGTGCCCAATTTGCTGGCGCTCAAAGCCACGCCTTGTGCGTGGTTGCCGGCCGATGCGCAAATGACGCCTTTTTTGAGTTGTGCAGCCGTCAAGTGCGCCATCTTGTTGTAGGCCCCACGCAGCTTGAAGCTGTGAACGGGTTGCTGGTCTTCGCGCTTGAGCAAAACCTGATTGCCCAGTCGGTGCGACAGGTTTTTGGCCGTCTCGAGGCCCGACTCCGTGGCCACGTCATAGACCTTGGCTTGCAGGATTTTGATCAGGTAATCGGCAGGTTTGAGGTGTTGGGTCTTCATGTCCGGCGCAACTGCGGTCGGGCCGCGTTGCCTAATAAGGTTGGCCCTGATGATAACGGCCAAAAAAAATGCCCCAAGCCTTGCGGCTAGGGGCAAATCCACCTTTTCAGAGGGTGGAGGAGACAACAGGTGCATGCAAAAAAGCACGCGTGTTCGTAATTGTAATTGCGTTTTGTTGCGTCGCAGCAAGTGTGGTCACTTAAATTGAAAAAAATCCACCAGAGCACAGGGTGTCCGTTCGAGCAAAGGCTTAAGCAACCATGCATTGGGTAACATTGGCGCATGCAAATGGCCCTTCGATGGGGCGCAACGAACAAGGAAATAAAAATGGAATGCACAGTCACTTGGACCGGCGCAGCAGGCACGCGTTCGGGCATGGGCTTTTTGGCCGAAACCGGTTCAGGCCATGTGGTTGCCATGGACGGCGCACCCGATGCAGCCAAGCCTGAAAACGGCGGGCAAAACCTGGCGCCACGCCCGATGGAAATGCTGCTCGCTGGCACCGGCGGTTGCACTGCCTATGACGTGGTGCTGATCCTCAAGCGCGGCCGCCACGATGTGCGTGGTTGCAGCGTCAAAATCTCCAGTGAGCGGGCCGAAGTCGACCCCAAAGTCTTCACCCGCATCAACATGCACTTCACCGTGACCGCCAAGGGCGTGCCTGCCAGCGCGGTTGAGCGCGCCATTGCTATGAGCCACGACAAATACTGCTCGGCCAGCATCATGCTGGGCAAAACAGCTGAGATCACCACCAGCTTTGAGTTGGTTGAAGCAGCTTAAGTGGTGTGAAAAGATGCGCGAAAAAAGGCGAGAAAAAAGGCGTAATTACACCCGGTGCGCCACGGTCGTCATGACTTTCGCGGCGAGTTGCATCATCGATTTGACCGGGCCGGGCAACTCGACGGCACCCGACTTCAGCGCCATTTGGGCATGCGCCATTTCATCGGCCTTCATCTGCGCCACGATGGCGCGTGAAGCGCTGTCTGCTGCAGGCAGACGGTCCATGTGGCTCTGCAGGTGCGCCTCAACCTGACGCTCGGTCTCCACCACAAAGCCCAAGCTTACTTTGTCGCCGCCCAATTTGCCGGCAGCAAAGCCAATAGCAAAAGCGCCGGCATACCAAATCGGGTTCAACAAAGAAGGGCGGTCGTTCAATTCCTTCAGGCGCTGCTGGGTCCAAGCCAAGTGGTCGGTCTCTTCTCGGCTGGCTTCTGCCAATTGCGCCCGCAGGGCAGGGATTTGGCAAGCCAAGGCTTGTCCGGTGTAAAGCGCTTGCGCGCAAACCTCGCCCACATGGTTCACGCGCATCAAGGCAGCAGCCTCGCGGCGCTCGGCTTCATTCATACCTAGACTGACACCGGTTGCTGTGGGCGTGGGTCTTGCCGCTCGGGGTTCGGCCCAAAGGGTGCGCAGAGCACTGTCGGCCGCCAAGATGAAGGAGTTAAGAGTCATCGCAAAAAGCATTTAATTAGCCAAGAAATGTAATGGATCCCCACTCACTTGGGGATTTTTGACGGTTTTGTCCGGCCCTAGATTGGGGTTGATGGCCTTCATTGAATACGTACGAAAGTAGCCAAAGATGGTTGATTTCGTTCATGAAATTAACTTTTTATGGGCTTGAGGCAGCCGTCAGCCAAGTTGTTTGTTGCACCGATGCAACGAAAAACCCCTTTATTGTTTGAAACGCTTGGAAAACGGCCACGGCTCTGGTGCAATACACGCAACCTTCCGAATTTGGAGGTTGGCTTAGTGTTCAAGCAGGTGGTTTCCACCGCAAAAGCCCCAAGCTCTTTTTTAACTTTGGAGAAACTCTCAATGAAAAAAACTCTGATTGCTCTGGCTGTTTTGGCA
>JBEGTA010000306.1:0-15387 GCA_041179665.1 Pseudomonadota bacterium | reverse complement strand
GACACCGGCGTGCGCGTGAACTGTGTCACGCCGGCGGCTGTGAAAACCGCGATTTTTGATCAAATGACGCCTGAGCACATCCAGTTCATGTTGTCCAAAATTCCGATGGCCCGCTTTGGTGAACCCGAAGAAGTGGCGGCCATGGTCACTTGGCTCAGCACCGAAGATTGTTCTTTTTCCACCGGCGCGGTTTTTGACCTGTCGGGTGGTCGTTCCACTTATTGAATTTTTACACTGAGAGGTTTTATGAAACTTGTTCGATACGGCCAACCCGGCAAAGAGAAACCTGGTTTGATCGATGCTGAAGGCCGCTTGCGCGATCTCAGTGGGGTGGTCAAAGACATTTCGCCCGATCTGCTGAATGACCAAGCGCTGGCCAAATTGGCCAAAGTCAAAACCGACAAACTGCCTTTGGTGCGTGGCAAGAAACGCTTTGGCACGCCCATCTCTTACACCAGCAAGTTCATTGCCATTGGCCTGAACTATGCCGATCACGCTGCCGAATCGGGCATGCCCATTCCGGCCGAACCCATTGTGTTCACCAAGGCGATCTCGTGTATTCAAGGGGCGGACGACGATGTCATGTTGCCCAAAGGCTCTAAAAAGACCGATTGGGAAGTGGAGTTGGGCATCGTGATCGGAACCCGCACCCGTTATGTCTCGCAAAAAGAGGCCTTGAACCATGTGGCGGGTTATTGCGTCATCAACGATGTGAGCGAGCGCGAGTTTCAACTCGAGCGCGGTGCCACTTGGGACAAAGGCAAGGGCTGCGACACGTTTGGTCCTGTCGGCCCCTGGTTGGTGACCCGTGACGAAGTGCCCAACCCACAAGCCTTGGGCATGTGGCTCGATGTGAACGGCGTGCGCATGCAAACCGGCAACACCAAGACCATGATTTTTGGCGTGGCCAAACTGGTCAGTTATGTCAGCCAGTTCATGACCTTGGAAGCGGGCGACATCATCACCACGGGCACCCCACCCGGTGTTGGCATGGGCATCAAGAAAGACGGTAAACCCGCGCCGGTCTACTTGAAGAAAGGTGACACCATGCGTCTGGGTATCGACGGCTTGGGTGAACAAAGCCAGAAAGTGGTCGCCTTCAAGGCTTGAAGCCCTGAAGTCCCACCCCGCTCCCCGCCTTGGGGGCGGGGTCTCCCGATTTACCCTGATGTCTTCAGGGATGTTGGCCACCGGCTGGTTTTTTGATGCAAAATAGAACGACCGTTCTTTTTTGCATAGCCATGTCCGATTCTTCTGTTTCTAAAGTCGAAACCCTGCCGGTGCCCGAAGCGGGTCGCCGTGTCTTGATCAAAGGCCAACAAACCAAAGCCGTGATCATTGATGCCGCGTTGGGCTTGGCCTCTCAAATTGGTCTTGAAGGCTTGTCGATTGGTGCGCTGGCCGAAGTCACGGGCATGAGTAAGTCGGGCGTGTTTGCCCACTTCGGTTCGCGTGAAGAGCTGCAAATTTCGGTCATTCGTGAGTACCACGAGCGCTTTGAGCGTGAGGTGTTTTATGCGGCCATGAAACACGCGCGCGGCGTGCCTCGTTTGCAAGCCATGTTTGACAACTGGATGGTGCAGACCTCGGCCGAAATCGACTCGGGCTGCATCTACATCAGTGGCGCGGTGGAGTTTGACGACCGCACGGGCCCAGTGCGAGATGCCTTGGCTTCATCGGTGGCGGGCTGGCAAAGTGCATTGCGCCGAGCCGTTGAGTTGGCTCAGCAAGAGGGCCACTTGAGTCGCGAGTCTGATGCCCATCAAATTGCATTTGAAATTCACGGCTTGATTTTGGCGCTGCATTACGAAGCCCGATTCTTGAGAAACCCTGGTGCGACCGACCGCGCGCGGCAAGGTTTCTCACACATCTTGGCGCGCTATGCGCGGGCGCCTGAGCTCACTGCAATGCCCAAACTCAGCGCAGCTAAACCCAGCGCGGCTAAACCCAGCGCGGCCAAACGCAAAAGCGCATCGCACTGATTTTTTTCCATATCTTTCATTACTTCACAAGGAAACACCATGCCTGTCTACAACCCACCTCTTCGTGACATGCAGTTTGTCTTGCACGAATTGCTCCAAGTCACCGACGAGTTGAAGGCCTTGCCCAAGCATGCCGACACCGACGCAGACACCATCAATGCCGTGTTGGAAGAGGGCGGTAAATTTGCCTCTGAAGTGTTATTCCCGATCAATATTTCGGGCGATGCCCAAGGCTGCCAGCTCAACCGCGAGACACACGAAGTCAAAGCCCCTGACGGCTTCAAATCGGCCTATGCGCAATATGTGGCCGGTGGCTGGCCTGCGCTCAGTTGCGATCCCGACTATGGCGGGCAAGGTTTGCCGTTTGTGGTGAACCAGTGCTTCTATGAAATGCTCAACTCGTCCAACCAAGCTTGGACCATGTACCCGGGCTTGTCGCATGGCGCTTACGAAGCCTTGCATGCCCACGGCACCCCCGAACAAAAAGCCTTGTTTTTGCCCAAGCTGACCAGCGGTGAGTGGACTGGCACCATGTGCTTGACCGAGCCCCATTGCGGCACCGACCTCGGCTTGTTGCGCAGCAAGGCCGAGCCTCAGGCCGATGGCACTTACCGCATCACGGGCCAAAAAATCTTCATCAGCGCAGGCGAGCACGATCTGGCCGCCAACATCGTGCATTTGGTGTTGGCCCGCCTGCCCGATGCGCCTCCAGGCAGCAAAGGCATCAGCCTGTTCTTGGTGCCCAAATACAAGGTGGCCGCCGATGGCAGGATGGGCGAGCGCAATGGCATTTATTGCGGTGGCCTCGAACACAAAATGGGCATCCACGGCAACTCCACTTGCCAGATGGTGCTGGACGAGGCCGTTGGCACGATGGTGGGCCAACCCAACAAAGGTTTGGCCGCGATGTTTGTGATGATGAACGCCGCCCGTCTTGGCGTGGGTAACCAGTCGCTGGGCTTGACCGAAGTCGCCTACCAAAACGCCTTGGCCTATGCCAAGGACCGCGTTCAGATGCGCTCACTCACTGGCGTTAAGGCGCCGGGCAAGCCGGCCGATCCCATCATCGTGCACCCCGATGTGCGTCGCATGCTGCTGACGGCCAAAGCCTATGCCGAAGGCGGTCGCGCCTTGGCCTGTTTCTGCGCTTTGTTGCTGGACAAAGAAGTCAACCACCCCGACGAAGCCGAGCGTGCCGAGGCGGCCGAAATGGTGGCCTTGCTCACCCCCATCGTCAAAGCCTTCATCACCGACAACGCTTGGCAATCCACCACCGAGTGCCAGCAAGTTTTTGGCGGTCATGGTTACATCAAAGAATGGGGCATGGAGCAATTTGTGCGCGATGCCCGCATCAACATGATTTACGAGGGAACCAACACCATCCAGTCGCTCGATTTGTTGGGCCGCAAAGTGTTGGGCAACCAAGGCGCTTCACTCAAGAAATTTGGCAAGTTGGTCGAACAATTGGTGAAGGCCGAAATGAGCAACGAAGCCATGGGCGAGTTCATCAAGCCACTGGCAGATTTGGGCCAAAAGTTGACCCAATTGACCGGTGAAGTCGGCATGAAAGCCATGAGCAATGCCGACGAAGTGGGCGCCGCTGCGGTGGACTATCTGCGTGTCGTGGGCCATTTGGTCTTGGGTTATTTCTGGGCGCGCTCGGCACAAATTGCCCTCCAAAAATTGGCCGAAGCCGAAGAAGAGGCACAACGTCCTGACCCGTTCTACCAAGCCAAATTGCAGACTGCGCGTTTTTACTTCACCCGCCTGATGCCTGAAACCTCCAGCCTCATGCGCCGCATCCGTTCGGGCAGCGATGCCTTGATGGACACCGACGCCGCTTTGGCATGAGATTGAAATCCTTCAACAGAAAGCACACCATGAACCGCATCACCTTGGGCTTGGCCCTCAGTTTGTTAACCGCCGTGGCACAGGCCCAAATGAGTCCCCTGGGGCTGTGGCGCAGCATTGACGATGAAACCAAGCAGCCCAAAGCCGAAATTCGCATCACCCAAAACGCGGCGGGTGGTTTGTCTGGCGTGGTCGAGAAATCACTCTTGGCTACCCCCAGTGCGGAGCCCAATTGCACGCTGTGCTCCGATGACCGCAAAGACAAACCGAAAATTGGCATGGAAATCATTCGTGGTGGCCAACAAACCGATGGCAAAGTGGTCTGGGAAGGTGGGAAAATTCTGGATCCCGAAAACGGCAAAAATTACAGCTTGCGCTTGACCCCGATTGACGGTGGCAAAAAGCTCGAAGTGCGCGGCTTCATTGGCACGCCGATGTTGGGCCGAACCCAAACTTGGATTCGGGTTCAGTGAACGCTTAACGGCACCTCCTCATTACAAGGAAAAACATGTCTGACATCTTGACCCACATCGATGCCGGGGTGATGACCATCACCTTCAACCGACTGGACAAAAAGAACTCGATCACAGCGGCCATGTATGCCGCCATGGCCGATGCCGTGGCGCAAGCAGCGGCAGATGAAAAAGTTCGGGTGGTGTTGTTTCAGGGGCACGAGAGCATCTTTAGTGCGGGCAATGACATTGGCGATTTTTTGAACCAACCGCCCAGCACGCAAGATTCACCCGTGTTTCGGTTTTTGCGGGGCATCGCCACCTTTGAAAAACCCATGTTGGCCGCTGTTGCTGGCCCCGCTGTGGGCATTGGCACCACCTTGTTGTTCCACTGCGACTTGGTCTATGCCGGCGACAACGCGGCCTTTTCCATGCCGTTTGTCAATTTGGGTCTGTGCCCCGAAGCCGCTTCTAGCTACTTGGTGCCACGCATGTTTGGTTACCACCGTGCAGCCGAAGCCTTGCTCATGGGCGAGCCGTTTTTTGCCGAGGCCGCGCAAGAGGTGGGGCTGGTCAATCGGGTCGTGCCGCCCACCGAGGTCAATGGCTATGCACAGGCCCAAGCACGCAAATTGGCCACCAAACCCTTGTCGTCTTTGGTGGAGACCAAGCGCCTGATGAAGGGCCATGAGCAACCCGTTGTCATGCAAAAAATGGCCGAAGAAGGGGCCAGTTTTGGGCGTATGCTCAAAGAGCCTGCAGCCAAAGAAGCCTTTGGGGCTTTCATGGAAAAACGCAAGCCTGATTTTTCAAAACTCTGAGGGTGGACTCCAGGTTGGCATGCCTCGCCTATTGGATGCGCCGACCTGAAGTGACCTGACCCTTTTTCTTCGCCGATTGCATGCCCCATCGTTCTGTCTCTGCCGTGGAATTTGAGCCTGAATACCTCGAGGGCTTTCGTCAAATTTACGAAGAAAAAATCGTCTTCAACAAGATGCTGGGTTTGAAGCTGGTCAAAGTCTCGCCCGAAGGCGTTGAAGCACGCATCGAAATGCGGCCAGAACTGGTCGGACACTTTGCCTACAACCGCATTCACGGGGGTGTGATCAGCGCGGTGCTCGATGCGATTGGCAGTGCCGCCGTGATGGCCACACTGGCCGCGCGCCACATGGACGAAACCCCCGCTAAACGACTGGAGCGCTTTGCCAAGTTGGGCACCATCGATTTGCGCGTGGACTATTTGCGCCCTGGCATCGGTGAGTTTTTCACCATCACGGCCAACACTTTGCGCGTGGGTTCGCGGGTGGGCTCTTCGCGCATGGAGTTTTGTGGCCCCGATGGCAGCCTGATGTCCACAGGGGCTGCGGCTTACATCGTGTCTTGAGCTTGGCGAATCACTCCGCCGGCACGGCCCGCGGCTGACCTTGGTCATCCACCGCCACATAAGTCAGGTGGGCCTCGGTCACTTTGATGTACTGGCCTTGCAGCTGGAAGCGTTCTGCAAAAACTTCGACCTTGACGGTGACCGAGGTGCGACCTACCCGAACGATGCGCGAGAAGAACGACAAGATGTCGCCGACTTTGACCGGTTGTTTGAAGATAAATTCATTCACCGCCACGGTCACCATGCGACCCCGCACGCGCCGCGCAGGTAGCACCGCACCGGCCAAGTCGACTTGCGCCATCACCCAGCCGCCAAAAATATCGCCACTGGCGTTGCAGTCGGCGGGCATGGGAATCACCTTGAGCACCAGCTCTTGGTCGGTGGGCAAAGCAACGGTGTTGGGGTTGTGTGTTTCAGACATGGGCACAATTAGACACTTGTAATCAAACGGATTGTCCTCTATGCGCCACCACGGCGAAACCCCGGCTTCGGCTTCGGCGGCCCCTGCCGCTGCCCAAAATTCGGCCGCTTTAGCAACAACAGGGGGCTCAGCCGCGCCTTCCGGGGGTGACTGGAACACCTTGTCCCGTCTGTTGCCTTATTTGTGGCAATACAAATGGCGCGTGGTGATCGCTTTGTCGTTGATGGTGGCGGCCAAACTCGCCAATGTCAGCGTACCCTTGTTGCTCAAAGAGTTGGTCGATGCGATGAGCCTCAAACCCAGCGACCCCCAAGCCGTGCTGGTGGTGCCGGTGGCCTTGTTGGTCGGCTACGGCGCCTTGCGCTTATTGACGTCGGCCTTCACCGAGTTGCGTGAATTGGTGTTTGCCAAAGCCACGCAGGGGGCATCGCGCAGCATCGCTTTACAAACCTTTGAGCATTTGCATGCCCTGAGCCTGCGCTTTCATTTGGCCCGCCAAACCGGTGGCATGACGCGCGACATTGAGCGGGGTGTGCGCGGCATCGAGTCGCTGATTTCTTACTCGCTGTACAGCATCATTCCCACCCTGATCGAGGTGGGTTTGGTGCTGACCATCTTGGCCGTGAAGTTCGATGCTTGGTTTGCCGGCATCACGCTGCTGGCGCTGGCGCTGTATATCTTTTTCACGGTGCAGGTCACCGAATGGCGCACCCAATTTCGCAAGCAGGCCAACGAGTTTGATTCGGCGGCGCATACCCGCGCCATCGACTCTTTGCTCAACTACGAGACGGTGAAGTATTTTGGCAACGAAGCATTTGAGGCCGGTCGCTACGACGAAAGCCTTGAGCGCTTGCGCCTAGCCCGACTCAAAGCGCAAACCACTTTGTCGCTGCTCAACACGGGGCAACAACTCATCATTGCTGCGGCTTTGGTGGCCATGCTTTGGCGTGCCACGGAAGGGGTGGTGGCTGGCCGCATGACCTTGGGCGACTTGGTCATGATCAACGCCTTCATGATTCAGCTCTACATCCCGCTCAACTTTTTGGGGGTGTTGTACCGAGAAATCAAACAGAGCCTGACCGACCTCGACAAAATGTTTGTCTTGATGGACCGCGAGCGCGAAGTGGCCGACACCGCCGGTGCCCCCGAGTTGGCTTTGCAGGGTGCCCCTGACGTGGTGTTTGACCGTGTGTCATTTGCCTACGAGGCCGATCGCCCCATCTTGCAAGACATCAGCTTCACCATTCCGGCTGGCAAAACCGTGGCGGTGGTTGGGCCCTCGGGCTCGGGCAAATCCACCTTGGCGCGGTTGATGTTTCGCTTTTACGATGTTCAGCAAGGCTTCATTCGCATCGCGGGGCAAGACATTCGGCAGGTCACGCAGGCCAGTGTGCGCAAGGCCTTGGGCATCGTGCCGCAAGACACGGTGCTGTTCAATGATTCGGTGGCCTACAACATTGCTTATGGCCGCCCGGGCGCCAGTCAGGCCGAAATCGAAGGGGCCGCCAAAGCCGCGCGCATCCATGACTTCATCGCCTCCACGCCCAAGGGCTACCAAACCTCGGTCGGAGAACGTGGCCTGAAACTCTCAGGCGGCGAAAAACAGCGGGTGGCCATTGCGCGCACCTTGCTCAAAGACCCGCCAATTTTGGTGTTCGACGAAGCCACATCGGCGCTGGACTCGGCCAATGAGCGGGCTATTCAAGCTGAGCTGTCGAGCGTGGCTCAGAACAAGACCACGCTGGTCATTGCGCACCGCTTGTCTACCGTGGTCGATGCCCATGAAATCTTGGTGATGGACAGTGGGCAGATTGTGGAGCGCGGCAACCACGCGGCCTTGCTGGCCCAACAAGGGCGCTACGCCAACATGTGGGCGATGCAGCAATCGACCGACTGATGTTGCCGTGTTGGCCTGGATTTTTTGGCGCGACCACCGGGGGTGTGGCAGCGCCATAATCCTGACATGGAAACCAAATGGCTAGAAGACTTTGTCAGCTTGGCTGAAACGCGAAGTTTCAGTCGATCTGCTCAATTGCGGCACGTGACCCAGCCGGCTTTTTCTCGGCGCATCCAATCACTCGAGGCTTGGGCTGGTGCCGATCTGGTGGACCGCAGTTCTTACCCCACCAAACTCACCCCAGCCGGCAAAACCCTCTACGCCCAAGCGCTCGAGTTGCTGCAGTCCTTGCAAAACACCCGGGCCATGCTGCGGGGGCACAACTCGGCTGGGCAAGATTTCATTGAGTTTGCGGTGCCGCACACCTTGGCGTTCACTTTTTTCCCGGCTTGGGTGGCCAGTGTGCGCGAGGGCTTTGGCCCCATAAAAAGCCGCTTGATCGCATTGAATGTGCACGACGCGGTCATGCGCTTGGTCGAGGGGGGGTGCGATGTGCTGATTGCCTACCACCACCCGTCACAACCCTTGCAACTCGATGCCGAACGCTACGAGATGGTGGTGCTGGGGGAAGAGGTGCTGGCGCCTTATGCCAAGGCGGGCCCCGATGGGCAAGCCGTGTTCAGTTTTCCGGGAGCCGCCGCTTGGCCTGTGCCTTATTTGGGCTATGCCCAAGGGGCTTATTTGGGCGGCATCACCGACTGGATCTTGAAGCAGTCCAGCACCCCGATTCACCTAGAGCGCGTGTATGAAACCGACATGGCCGAAGGCCTTAAAGTCATGGCACTGGAGGGCCATGGCATTGCCTTTTTGCCGCAAAGCGCCGTGCGAAAAGAGCTGCAAACTGGGGCTTTGGTGGAGGTCAGTCTGCCTGGGGAATCCCCGCCGACCTTGACCATGGAAGTGCGGGCCTACCGAGAAAAACCGAGCAGTCGTCAAGTGCCCAAGCGCAGTGCGCAAGACCTGTGGGCCTACCTGAGCCAAAGCCTGTCGCCAGCCAAAGTTTGAGGCGTCATGGGGTTATGCATGATCCGCATATTCCCTCGGGAACACCCTGATAAAGGGCTGACAATTAACTGACTATAGTCAGTGCTTGTTGAAAAACAGGCACATTTTGTGCAACCACCAGAAAGTGTGAGTGAACGACTTACCATTCTGGTGCACAACTGCGGTGAGTGTGCTGCAGTTGAACCCTTCGCGATGAGCGATTTTTACAGGAGAAATCAATGAAAAAACAATTGCTGGCTGTTGCCGTTGCTGCCTTGGCATGTGTTGCTGCTCAAGCAGACACCTTGGCCAAAGTCAAATCCTCGGGCGCGATCACCATGGGCGTGCGTGACTCGTCCGGCGCACTGTCTTACACCTTGGGCGACGGCAAGTACGCCGGTTTCCATGTCGAAATTTGCCAGCGCATTGTGGCCAACGTCGAAAAAGCCGTGGGCAAAAAAGTTGAGGTGAAGTTCCAATCGGTCACTTCACAAAACCGTATTCCTTTGGTGCAAAACGGGACCGTGGACATTGAGTGTGGCTCCACCACCAACAACGCTGCACGTCAAAAAGACGTGGCGTTTGTCGTCACCACTTATGTGGAAGAAGTGCGCATTGCCACCAAAGTGGCATCGGGTATCACCTCCATCGCTCAATTGGTGAACAAGAATGTGGCCACCACCACCGGCACTACTTCGGTGCAATTGCTGCGCAAACATGAGCGCGCCAATGGTGTGAACTTCAACGAAGTGTTTGGCAAAGATCACGCCGACAGCTTCTTGTTGTTGGACTCGGGCCGCGCTGATGCCTTCGTGATGGACGGCTCCATCTTGGCAGGCAACATTGCCAACGCCAAGAACCCCGCAGAATTCCGCATTGTTGGCGAAGTGTTGGCCGTGGAACCCATCGCCATCATGATCCGCAAGGACGACCCCGCCTTCAAGAAAGTGGCTGACGATACCGTGAGTGACTTGGTCAAGAGCGGCGAGATGGCCAAACTGTGGGACAAGTGGTTCTTGCAACCTATTCCACCTAAAAACGTGAAGGTCGGTCTGGCATTGAGCGAGAGCACCAAAGCCGCTTGGGCCAACCTGAACGACAAGCCTGCTGAAGACTACGCCAAGAAGTAATTTGGCCAGTTGCTGAGCAAACCCCGCCGGGGCTACTTGGGCGGGGTTTCTTTATGGGCGAGCGATTCGCCAGTTCGTGGGAGTAAATAAAAATGACATGGGATTGGCAGGTCTTTTTGACCGATGACGGCAGTGGCCGAACCTACCTTGAGTGGATGTTCGAAGCCTGGCGCTGGACGCTGGCGGTGGCGGGCAGCTCTTGGTTGGTCGCGATGGTGGTGGGTGCGGTGGTGGGGACATTGCGTACCTTGCCTGGCCGTCCTGTGGTGTCGGCTTTGGCCAACGCATGGGTCGAGTTGTTCCGCAACATCCCCTTGCTGGTACAAATTTTTCTTTGGTACTTTGTGGTGCCCAAAATATTCCCGGCCTTTCAACAAGTGCCGGGTTTCTTGCTGGTGGTTTTTGCGCTGGGCTTTTTCACTTCAGCGCGTATTGCTGAGCAATTTCGTGCAGGCATTCAGGCACTGCCCAAAGGACAACGTTATGCGGCCATGGCGATGGGCTTCACCACGGCGCAGTCCTACCGTTATGTGATTTTGCCGATGGCATTTCGCATCATCTTGCCGCCGTTGACCAGCGAGTCCATGAACTTGCTGAAAAATTCTTCGGTGGCTTTTGCGGTGTCCATTGCCGAACTCACCATGTTCGCCATGCAGGCCCAAGAAGAAACATCGCGCGGTATCGAGATTTATCTGGCCGTGACGGCGTTGTACGCTTTGTCGGCATTTGCGGTTAACCGCGTGTTTGCGGTGATTGAAAAGAAGATGCGCGTGCCTGGCTTCATCGTTTCGGCCGGAACGGGGGGGCATTGACATGTTAGGACTTGATTTTTCTTTCTTCGACCTCGAGGTCTTGCGCAAGTTTGTCTTGGGAGGCTTGCTGTTCAGCATTCAGTTGACCATTGTGGCGACCATTGGGGGCGTGATTTTTGGCACCTTGCTGGCGCTGATGCGTTTGTCGGGTATCAAAGTGCTCGAAATGCCCGCCACGGCTTATGTCAACGGCATGCGCTCGGTGCCACTGGTCATGGTGATCTTGTGGTTTTACTTGCTGATGCCCTTTGTGATCGGGCGACCGATTGGCGCAGAGTGGTCGGCCGTCATCACCTTTGTGGCTTTTGAGGCGGCATATTTCAGCGAGATCATGCGGGCCGGCATCCAGTCGATTCCGCGCGGTCAGGTGTTTGCAGGACAGGCATTGGGCATGACCTACAGCCAAAACATGCGGCTGGTCATCTTGCCGCAAGCGTTTCGCAACATGTTGCCGGTCTTGCTCACGCAGACCATCATCTTGTTTCAAGACACCTCGTTGGTGTATGCCATTGGCGCCTACGACTTGCTGAAGGGTTTCACCAACGCAGGCAAGATTTATGGCCGCTCTGAAGAGGCCTACATTTTTGCGGCTGTGGTTTATTTTGTGATTTGTTTTGCACTGTCCTGGAGCGTCAAGCGCCTGCAGGCCAAGATTGCCATCGTGCGTTGAGCACGCACTGAAATTGGGAAAAGAAAATGATTGAAATCAAAAATGTTTCGAAGTGGTATGGCCCTGTGCAGGTGCTCAACGACTGCTCGGTGAGCATCAACAAAGGCGATGTGGTGGTGGTCTGCGGTCCTTCGGGCTCGGGCAAGTCCACCCTCATCAAAACCGTCAACGGTCTCGAGCCTGTGCAACAAGGCAGTATCCATGTCGATGGCGTGTCGCTCATGGGCGAGGGCACCGATTTGCCCAAACTGCGTTCGCGTGTGGGCATGGTGTTTCAAAGTTTTGAGTTGTTTCCGCACCTCTCGGTGACCGAAAACCTGACGATTGCCCAAGTCAAGGTGTTGGGCCGTTCAGAAGACGAAGCCAAAGAGCGCGGTTTGAAGATGCTGGACCGTGTGGGTCTGTTGGCGCACAAGGACAAATTTCCGGGGCAGTTGTCGGGCGGGCAACAACAGCGTGTGGCCATTGCCCGCGCTTTGTCCATGGACCCCATCGTGATGTTGTTCGACGAACCCACCTCGGCCCTCGACCCTGAAATGGTCGGGGAAGTCTTGGACGTGATGGTGCAATTGGCCAACGAGGGCATGACCATGATGGTGGTGACCCACGAAATGGGATTTGCCCGCAAAGTCGCCAACCGCGTGATCTTCATCGATGTGGGCGGGCGTATTTTGGAAGATTGCTCGAAAGACGACTTCTTCAACAAGCCTGAACAGCGCCAGCCGCGGACCAAAGACTTTTTGAACAAGATCCTGCAAAGCTGAACGGCTCCGGCAAGGGCGGACTCGGCCAAAAGTGGGGCTGCCAAGGTACTGGATCAGCCGGGTTCTGAGCCAGTACCTGAGCGTGGGCCTCAAGTTCGCAAGCCGTTTCGCAGGTTTGCGACAATACGGCCCATGACTCAAGAACTCACTCTCACTCGCCCAGACGACTGGCACCTGCATGTGCGCGATGGCGCTGCCCTGAACGTGGTGGTGCCCCACACGGCTGCCCAATTTGGCCGTGCGGTCATCATGCCCAACCTCAAGCCTCCGGTCACCACCGCGGAGCAGGCATTGGCATACAAACAGCGCATTTTGGCGGCCGTGCCTCAGGGCATGGCTTTTGAGCCTTTGATGACGCTTTACCTCACCGACAACCTGGCCCCGTCAGAAATTGCCCGAGCCAAAGCCGCGGGTGTGGTGGCTTGCAAGTTGTATCCGGCAGGCGCCACCACCAACAGCGATGCGGGCGTGACCGACTTGCGCAAAATTTACCCCGTGCTGGAAGCCATGCAACGCGAAGGCTTGCTCCTGCTGGTACACGGTGAAGTGACCTCGTCAGACATTGACCTGTTTGACCGCGAAGCGGTCTTCATTGAGCAGCACCTCAAGCCCTTGCGGGCCGACTTTCCGGGTCTCAAAATCGTGATGGAGCACATCACCACTCAAGAGGCTGCGCAATACGTGGCGGAGAGCGGTGACAATCTCGCCGCCTCGATCACCGTGCACCACTTGCTTTACAACCGCAATGCCATTTTTACGGGCGGCATTCGACCCCATTACTACTGCTTGCCCGTGCTCAAGCGTGAGACGCACCGGTTGGCGTTGGTGCAAGCGGCCACCAGTGGCAACCCCCGCTTCTTTTTGGGCACCGACAGTGCCCCGCACCCAGCGCACCTCAAAGAGCACGCCACTGGTTGCGCCGGTTGCTACACCGCCCACGCGGCCATCGAGATGTATGCCGAAGCGTTTGACCATGCCGGCGCTTTGGACAAGCTGGAAGGCTTTGCCAGTTTCTTTGGCGCCGATTTTTATGGCTTGCCGCGCAACACAGGCCGCATCACACTGCGTCGTGAAAGTTGGACACCAGCCGAGAGCTTCGCATTTGGCGAGGCCGAGCTGAAACCACTGCGTTCTGGGGAAAGCCTGCCGTGGCGTCTGGTGGCGGGCTAAACAAAGCCCATGCCCTGACCGATAGCCTGTCCACAGACCCGCAGTCGGCAGCTGGGACTCGGGCAGCGGCCCAACAGGCAGCGCGCGGCGGGGCAGAGGGGCGTTGCGCGCAATCGCTGCTGCACGGGATCAGCGACATCGATTGGTCAGCCCCTTGGCTGACCGGCTGGCGCGCGGTGGGCGAGCCCATTGCGCAGAGCATCTTGGCTGGCACGCCTCAGCCGCAGGCGCTGAGTGCTGCCGGATTGGCCCCGGTGCAATTTGTGCCGCAAAGCGACCTGCCCGATGGACAGGCCTATGAAGACTTCATCTTTGCAACAGGCCAGGTGCCCACCCGGGAAGGCTTGCACGATTTTTTCAATGCCTTGTGTTGGATGCATTTCCCCTTGTCAAAGAAACGCCTCAACCAGCTGCAGGCTCAAGAAATTGCGCGGGCTGGGGTAGGGCAAGTGCGCGGGCCGGTGCGCGATGCGGCCACCGTGTTGGATGAAAACGCCTTGCTCATCCAGGCTTCAGACGCCTTGTGGGCTGCGCTGACTCAGCACCATTGGCGTTCCGCCTTTGTCGATTTGCGCGGGGAATGGGCCGCCACCCGGTTGTGGACTTTTGGCCATGCGGCCCTCGAAAAAGCGGTGCAACCCTACAAGTCCATCACGGTGCACCTGTGGCGTGTGCCCCAAACGGTGGCGCCCGCGGACATCGACGCTTGGTTGGCGCAAGACTTGAGCCCTGAAAAGCTCGCACAAAAACCCTTCAGCCCCCTGCCGCTGCTGGGTGTTCCAGGCTGGTGGCCGGCCAACGAAGAGGCGGCCTTTTACGATGACCACAGTGTCTTTCGGCCTCGGCGCAAGCCCCTTGCGCCTGAAAAACCGTACGCCAATCAGGAAATCGAGCGGCGCGCTTGATTTTGCTTCCCAAGCCCCTATATTCCCCACAACGGACCCGCGTCTTTCGGGTGAAATTGAAATTTGACATGAAACGTATCTTTCTGTTTGTCTTGACCAACCTGGCCGTCGTCTTGGTGTTGGGCGTGGTGGCCAATTTGTTGGGCGTGAACCGATTCTTGACGGCCAATGGCCTCAACTTGGGCGCTTTGCTCGGCTTTGCTTTGCTGATGGGTTTTGGCGGCGCCTTTATTTCGCTGCTCATGAGCAAATGGATCGCCAAAATGTCCTCGGGCGTCCGCGTCATCAGCCAACCCGCCAATGCCGATGAAGCTTGGATTGTGGAGACTGTGCGCAAGTTCGCCGACCAGTCTGGCATTGGCATGCCTGAAGTGGGCATTTTTGAAGGCGACCCCAACGCCTTCGCTACGGGCGCTTTCCGTGACTCGGCTTTGGTGGCGGTGTCCACCGGCTTGTTGCAAAACATGACCCACGAAGAAGTGGAAGCCGTCATTGCCCACGAAGTGGCCCACATCGCCAATGGCGACATGGTCACCATGACCCTGATTCAGGGCGTGATGAACACCTTTGTGGTGTTTATATCGCGCGTGGTCGGTTACGCTGTGGACAGTTTCTTGCGCAAGAACGACTCAGAAAACACTGGCCCCGGCATTGGTTACTTTGTGACCACCATCGTGATGGATATTTTGTTGGGCTTTGTCGCCGCCATCATCGTGGCTTGGTTCAGCCGCCAGCGCGAGTTTCGCGCCGATGCGAGCGCCGCCAAGCTCATGGGCCGCAAGCAACCGATGATCAACGCCTTGGCGCGTTTGGGTGGCGTGCACACTGCCGAGCTGCCCAAGAGCATGGCTGCCATGGGCATTGCCGGCGGCATTGGCCAGCTGTTCAGCACCCATCCCCCTATCGAAGATCGCATTGCTGCGTTGCAAAACAACGCAGTCTGATTCTTCATACTCTCTCGCCTG
>JBEGTA010000305.1:0-8307 GCA_041179665.1 Pseudomonadota bacterium | reverse complement strand
GTGTTGTCCCACCAAGTGGTTTGGTTGTCCGACATGCCATAGATGATGCTGTGGCCCACGATAGGGGCCGTCAAGGCGGCCACCACCAATCGCTCGAGGTCGTCGTAGCTTAAGTAGGTGGCCAACATGCGGCGGTCGCGCGGTTCGGTAAAAGACGAGCCAATGCGCAGGCTCACGGTCTCGATGCCCCAGCGGTCCCAATACATTTGGGCCACGTCTTCACCGAAGGCTTTGGACAGGCCATAAAAACCATCCGGCTTGGGCGGCATGCGGGTGTTGACCACTTCGTCTTGACGGTAAAACCCGGTGACATGGTTGGAGCTGGCAAACACAATGCGCTTCACCCCTTTCAGCCGCGCCGCCTCGTACAGGTTGACCATGCCGACAATATTGCCCGCCAAAATAGGTGCCCAAGGCTGCTCGGTGGAGACACCGCCCATGTGCACCACGGCACTCACGCCCTCCAGCAGCGACATCATTTGCTCGGCGTCTTCCAGTGCAGCGATCTGCACTTCTTCGCCTGCCGCTGCCGGGCCCAGGTCGCGGCGGTGGCTGACGCGCAGCACGTCGCAATAAGCTTTGAGGCGGGGACGCAACTCTTGGCCCAAGTTGCCACCGGCACCGGTGAGCAACAAACGGGGAAATCGAATGCCAGAGGGCAGGGGGTTCAACATATGGAGTTCCGTTTTCAAGATTTGAATCGACCGGCCAAAGCCGTGGCGCTGTCACGCAGCACGTTTTGGTCGGCGCCCACCGCGACAAACAGGCAGCCTTGGGCAACATAGTGTTTGGCCAGCGCTTCGTCGCCTGTCAAGATGCCCGCCGCCTTGCCACAAGCCCGAATGCGGGCAATCGACTCGTCGATGACCTTCAGCACATCGGGGTGTTTGGGGTTGCCCAAATGGCCCAATGCGGCCGACAAATCGCCTGGGCCGATGAAGACCCCATCCACGCCTTCGACACCCGCGATGGCCTCGATGTTTTGCAGGCCTTGTACGGTTTCGACTTGCAACAACACGCAAATTTCTTCACTGCTGTGGTGCGCATAACCTTTTACCCGGCCGTAATGGCTGGCGCGCGGCGCTCCGGCATAACCACGCACCCCGTGCGGTGGATAGCGGGTGTAAGAGACGGCTTGACGCGCCTCTTCTTCGGTTTGCACGTAGGGCACCAACAGGGTTTGCACGCCAATGTCGAGCAAGCGTTTGAAGGTCACCATGTCGTTCCACGGCGGGCGCACGATCGGCGTGGTGGGACTGCCTTGCATGGCTTGCAGTTGCGCCAAGATTTCAGGAATGTCGTTGGGCGAGTGCTCCATGTCCAGCAGCAGCCAGTCAAAGCCGCAATGCGCCAAGATTTCAGTGCTGATGTTGCTGCACAAGTGCGACCACAGCCCGATTTGCTTTTGGCCTGATTGCAGCGCGTGCTTGAAGTGGTTGATGGGCATGTCCATGGCGTGTCTCTTGAGTGTGTTGTTGTTTGGAGGTTAATTGCCAACCACTTGAAAGTTGGCCGCGATCTCTAGGGCGCGCACCAAGCCCGAGTGGTCCCATGCCGCGCCGCCATGCGCCACGCAGGTGTTCATCAATTGCTGGGCATTGGCGGTGTTGGGCAAACTGAGCCCCATGGCCTTGGCGCCTTCCAGCGCCAAGTTGAGGTCTTTTTGGTGTAGCTCGATGCGAAACCCTGGGTTGAAGGTGCGCTTGATCATGCGCTCGCCGTGCAGCTCCAAAATGCGGCTGGTGGCCAAGCCGCCCATCAGGGCTTGGCGCACTTTGGCCGGGTCTGCGCCTGCTTTGGCGGCAAACAACAGCGCCTCGCCAACCGCCTCGATGTTCAGCGCCACGATGATTTGGTTGGCGACTTTGCAAGTCTGGCCGCTGCCGTTGTCGCCAATCAACGTGATGTTTTTGCCCATCACGGCAAAGAGAGGTTGCACTTTGTTGAACGCTGCCTCGCTGCCGCCCACCATGATGGTGAGGCTGGCCGCTTTGGCGCCAACTTCACCGCCCGAAACGGGCGCATCCAGATAGTCGCAACCCAGCGCGTTGATTTGCGCGGCAAAGCCCTTGGTGGCGATGGGCGAGATCGAGCTCATGTCGACCACCGTTTTGCCTGCAGTCAGACCTTTGGCGATGCCGTGCTCGCCAAACAGCACGTCTTGCACATGCGGTGTGTCGGGCACCATGGTGAAAATGATGTCGGCTTTTTGCGCCACTTCAGCTGGCGATGCGCAAGCCTGTGCGCCTTGGGCCAGCACCTCGGCAGGAACGCCACTGCGTGAATGCACAAAGAGCGTGTGGCCAGCGGCCATCAAGTGGCCGGCCATGGGTTTGCCCATGATGCCCAGACCGATAAATCCCAGATTCATGTGTTTCTCCAAATTCGAAGGGGTGAGTGAGTGCAATTCGGCAAGTGGTGGTCGGTGTTGCCCCAGGCTCAGCGCACCAGCGCCGGCATTTTGGGGTTGAACTTCCAGCCAGGAATCAAAAACTGCATGGCGATGGCATCGTCTCGCGCGCCCAGTCCGTGCTGCAAATAAAGTTGGTGCGCTTTTTCGATGGCGGCCATGTCGATCTCGATGCCCAGCCCGGGCTTCTTGGGCACATCCACATAGCCCTCTTTGATTTGCAAGGGGTTTTGTGTCAAGAACTGGCCGTCTTGCCAAATCCAGTGCGTGTCGATGGCGGTGACTTTGCCCGGCGCTGCGGCCGCGCAGTGCGTGAACATGGCCAACGAAATATCAAAGTGGTTGTTGGAGTGCGAGCCCCAGGTCAGGTCGTACATTTGGCACAACTGCGCCACACGCACCGAACCTTGCAGCGTCCAGAAGTGCGGATCGGCCAACGGAATGTCGACCGATTGCAGCTGAATGCTGTGGGCCATTTCGCGCCAGTCGGTGGCCACCATGTTGGTGGCCGTTGGCAAGCCCGTGGCACGGCGAAATTCGGCCATGACTTCGCGCCCAGAAAACACCCCCTCGCCACCGCAAGGGTCTTCGGCGTAGGCCATGGTGTCGCGGTGATCGCGCAGCAGGCGAATCGCATCTTTGAGCAACCAGCCGCCATTGGGGTCGAGCGTGATGCGGGCTTTGGGAAAGCGCTCATGCAACGCCACAATCGCCTCGACCTCTTCTTCACCCCGCAGCACGCCGCCTTTGAGCTTGAAATCTTGAAAACCATAGCGCGCTTGAGCGGCCTCGGCCAAGCGCACCACATCGGCCGCAGTCATGGCTTTTTCGTGCCGCAGGCGCAACCAGTCGTCGCTTTGCTCAGGCTCGCTGCGGTAGGGCAGGGTGGTTTGCTCGCGGTCACCCACATAAAACAAATAGCCCAACATTTGAACGCGTTCGCGCTGCTGGCCTTGCCCCAACAGCGCGCACACCGGCACATTCAGGTGCTGGCCCAGCAAGTCGAGCAAGGCGCTCTCGACGGCGGTCACCGCATGGATGGTGATGCGCAAATCAAAAGTTTGGTTGCCACGGCCGCCGCTGTCGCGCTCGGCAAATTGGTGGCGCATGGCATTCAGCAGCCGGTTGAAGTCGCCCACCGCTTGGCCCTCAATCAGGGGGCGGGCGTCTTCCAGGGTTTGGCGAATTTTTTCGCCCCCAGGCACTTCGCCCACGCCAGTGCGGCCGGCAGAGTCGGTCAGGATGACGATGTTGCGGGTGAAGAAAGGGGCGTGCGCGCCGCTCAGGTTGAGCAGCATGCCGTCGTGGCCTGCAACAGGAACCACTTGCATGCGGGTGACCACGGGGGTGGAAGAGGACATAGGCATGGGGTAAAACACTCAATATTGAGCAGACATCGTACAACTAAGGACGGTTTAATGAATGCGTATTTACCCTCAGGACGAGGATCAGGTTTGCTCAGCGGCCCGTTTTTTGTGGCGGTCTCGGCTGTTGGACAAATGCGTGCGCATGGCGGCTCGGGCCGATTCGGCATCTTGCGCGGCTATGGCATTCAGGATGTTTTCGTGCTCGTGGTGAACCCGGCGCAAGTAATTCAATTTGGGCGGGTCTTGGCTGTCATCGGTGGCCAGACGGGCTCTGGGAATGGCCTGCGATCCGAGTGAATTCATCATGTCCGCGAAGTGGTTGTTTTGCGTGGCGCGGGCAATTTCGTGGTGAAACTGGAAGTCGGCCGCAATCGCATCGCGGCCCCCTTCGATGGCATTTGAAAAGGCGATCAGGGCTTCTTGCATGACCCTTAAATTCTCGTCACTGCGCCTGACGGCGGCCAGGGCAGCGGCTTCGGTCTCGATGCTGATGCGAAGTTCAAGCAAGGCCACAACATCGTGCAGCGTTCCCAATTGGTTGGGATTGACGCGAAAGACGGGGGTATCGGTCTGTTCTAAAACGAAGGTACCAATGCCGTGGCGGGTTTCCACCAAGCCGGCGGCCTGGAGTTTGGAGATGGCCTCTCTGACCACGGTTCGGCTGACGCCAAAGCGTTCCATGATGGCCGCCTCGGTGGGCAATTTTTGGCCGTGAGAGAGAGAGCCGTTTTGGATTTCGGCGCTCAGTTGTTCGACCAGTTCGAAGGTCAGGCTGCGGCTTTTTCGCTTCGGGGAGACAGGTGAAGTTGTGTTCATCGGGTAAGTACCCATTCCGAAATTTTGCTGAGTGGATAAGAATCTACTTGTACGACAACTGATTACATTGCTTTTTTGACAATGTATCAGATCAAGTCTTTTTCTGACAACCCTTTCATGAACACCTACCAAGTCATCGTTGATGCCCACGACCGCGTGGGCGAGTCCCCCATCTGGGACGTGCGAGCGCAGTGCTTGTGGTGGGTCGACATTGAAGGCCCCTTTGTGCGGTGCGCTGCTCAGGGTGCATCGGGTGCGCCGGCGACCTTGCGCTCATGGCGCTTGCCCGAGCGCGTGGGGTGCATCGCCTTGACGGCCACGCAGGGGCAACTCATTGCGGCCATGGAGTCAGGCATCGCGCTCATCACACTGGCCGATGACGCCAGCGTGGGCTTGCAGTGGTTGGCCCGCATCGAGCACCCAGCCCCTGGCATGCGCTTCAATGACGGCCGCTGCGATGCCAGTGGCCGTTTGTGGGTGGGCACCATGGTGATGGACATGTCATTGGCATCGCCGATGGGTGGGCTGTATTGCCTGGATGAGCGCGGTCTGACCGGCCCGCATGTCACCGGCATGCTCACCCCCAACGGCTTGGGCATGAGCCCCGATGGCCGCACGCTCTATTTGTCTGACTCGCACCCCACGGTGCAAAAAATTTGGGCCTTTGATGTGAATGCCGACACCGGCGAGTTGAGCCACCGGCGCGTCTTTGTGGACATGACCCTCTGGCCCGGACGCCCCGATGGAGCGGCGGTTGATGCCCAGGGGCATTACTGGATTTGTGGCAACGACGCAGGGCAGGTGCATGCCTTTGACCCCGCGGGGCAGTGGGTGCGCTCGCTCACTGTGCCTATGCCCAAGCCCGCCATGTGCGCCTTTGGTGGCGCAGAGCTGGACCAGTTATTGGTGACATCCATCATTCCTGCTCAAACCACAGAAGACACCCGCGGTCTGAGTGGCGCGGTGATCGCGTTGCAACCGGGTGTGCGCGGCATGCCTGAGCCAATTTTTTCTCGTTTTCCCGTCAGTGCTTAACTGTTTTTTCAACCTCACTCACTCAACCTTGGAGACATTCATGAAAAAAATCAAACCGACCCTCTTGGCCATTGCAGCCACCTTGTCTTTGTCGGCCCATGCGATTGAATTTCGCTCGGCAGACATTCACAACGCCGATGACTACCCCACCGTGGTCGCCGTCAAACACATGAGCACCGTGCTCGAAAAATTGTCGGGCGGTAAGCACAAAATCAAGGTGTTCAACAAAGGCGCTTTGGGCTCTGAAAAAGAAACCATTGACCAAGTGAAAATTGGCGCCCTGGACATGGTGCGTGTGAACGTGGCGCCCATGAACGGCGTTTGCCCCATGACCATGGTGCCCACCATGCCCTTCTTGTTCAGCTCGGTCGAGCACATGCGCAAATCTTTGGACGGCCCAGTCGGTGCTGAAATCCTGAAGAGCTGCGAGTCGGTGGGCTATGTGGGCCTGGCTTTTTATGACAGCGGCGCACGCTCCATTTATGCCAAAAAACCCATCCGCACCGTGGCCGATGCCAAAGGTCTGAAGATTCGTGTTCAGCAGTCTGACCTGTGGGTGGCCTTGGTGAGTGCAATGGGCGCCAATGCAACCCCTATGCCTTATGGCGAGGTTTACACCGGCCTCAAAACAGGTTTGATCGATGCGGCTGAAAACAACATCCCTTCGTTTGACACCGCCAAGCACGTGGAAGCCGTCAAGGTTTACTCCAGAACCGAACACTCCATGGCACCAGAAATTTTGGTGATGTCCAAAGTTGTTTGGGACAAATTGCCTGCCAACGAACAAGCCATGGTGCGTCAGGCTGCTAAAGAGTCGGTGGCTGTGCAGCGCAAGGCTTGGGACGAAGCCGAAGGCAAATCTTTGGCCAACGTGAAGGCCGCTGGCGCTGAGATTGTGGAAGTGGACAAGCGTTCTTTCCAAGCCGTCATGGGCCCTGTCTATGACAAGTTCATGACCACGCCTGAAATGAAGCGTGCCATCAAAGCCATTCAAGACACCAAGTAATCGGCTTTTCCTAATGCCCCCGGCGCACGCCGGGGGCTGGAGTCTTTGATGTTCACCAAATTTTGTTCGACGATCTCCAAGATCTGTTTGGCCCTTGCCGTGATCGGCTTGATCGCGGTGATCTTGTGTGTCCAGTGGCAGGTGATTGGCCGCTATGTCTTTAACGACACACCCACGTGGGCAGAAGCGCTGGCCATGCTGATCGTGCTGTTTGTCACGGCCTTTGGTTTGGCGGTGGGGGTTCGCGATGCCGGCCACATTGGGCTGGAATCTTTGGTGGTGCTGTTGCCCGAAAAATGGCAACGCCGCATTGAAATACTGATCCACGCTCTGGTGGGCTTGTTTGGATTCTTGATGGTGCAGAGTGGCTGGCTTTGGGCCTCGGCCAAGTGGGCTGAGAAAAAGCCCATGCTGCCCGTTCCCGATGGCATTGACTATGTGCCTGTGATCATTGCGGGTGCTTTGATTTTGTTGTTTTCAATTGAGCACATCGTGGCCTTGCTGCGCGGTGAGCATGTAGCGCCTGTCTGGGATTGATGCCATGGAATTGACGATTCTTGCTGTTAGCTTCACTTTGTTGCTGATCTTGGGTGTGCCGGTGGCTTTTGCCATTGGCCTGGCCTCTGTGGCCACCATCATCGCCGCCGGTTTGCCTGTGGCCATGGTCTTCCAAAAGATGGTTGGCGGCATGCAGGTGTTTTCCTTTTTAGCGATTCCGTTTTTCGTCTTTGCTGGCGAGTTGATGCTCTACGGGGGCATCGCCGATCGGATTGTCCGATTTGCCAACAGCCTGGTGGGCCATGTGCGTGGCGGCTTGGGCATGAGCAACGTGGTGGGTTGCACCATTTTTGGCGGTGTGGCTGGCTCGCCTTTGGCCGATGTCTCGGCCATGGGCTCGGTCATGATTCCGCTCATGAAAAAAGAAGGCTACGACGCCGACTATGCGGTGAACGTGACCACGCACGCCGCTTTGGTGGGCGCCATCATGCCGACCTCGCACAACATGATCATCTTCACGTTGGCCGCATCGGGTTTGGCATCGGTCAGTGTGTTGGGCTTGATCTTGGCGGGCTTGGTGCCGGCCGTCATCCTCACCTTGTGCAATTTGGGCGCGGCTTATTGGGTGGCGGTGCGCCGGGGTTACCCGACCCACGGCAACTTTCCGGGTTGGCTTGAGGTGATAAAGGCTTTTGGGGCTGCGGTGCCAGGCTTGTTTGTGGTCGTCATCATCTTGGTGGGCATTTTGTCGGGCGCTTTCACAGCCACCGAGTCGGCTTCCATTGCCGTGGCTTGGGCGCTTTTTGTGACTGTCGTTGTTTACCGCTCGCTGACCTTTCATAACTTTTTGAAGGCCTGTGCCAAGGCTTGCAAAACCACCGGTGTGGTGCTGCTGCTGATTGGCATCTCTAACGCATTTGGCTACTTCATGGCGCTGTACGAAGTGCCCCAAATGACTGGCGATCTGATGCAAAAGATCAGCACCAATCCGTGGGTCATCTTTTTGATGATCAATATCTTGTTGTTCATCTTGGGCACCTTTTTGGACATGGCAGCGACCATCCTGATTTGCACGCCCATCTTCATGCCCATTGCCATGCATTTCGGCATGGACCCGATGCAGTTCGGCATCATGATGCTGATCAATTGCGCCTTGGGCTTGAACACCCCACCGG
>JBEGTA010000304.1:0-6005 GCA_041179665.1 Pseudomonadota bacterium | reverse complement strand
GACTATTTGGCCTTGGTCAGCGCGGTCGAGGCCACTGCCAAAAGCTTGGCCATGAAGGTGGTGTTGGAGGGTTACCCTCCGCCACGCGATCCACGCCTCAAGCTGTTGCAAGTCACGCCCGATCCGGGCGTTATTGAGGTCAACATTCACCCGGCGCACAACTGGCGCGAGTTGGTCGAGCACACCGAGTTTTTATACCAAGCGGCCTTTGAGACGCGCCTGTCTGCCGAGAAGTTCATGACCGATGGCCGCCACACCGGCACGGGCGGTGGCAACCACATGGTGATGGGTGGCGCCACCGCAGCAGACAGCCCGTTTTTGCGTCGCCCTGAACTGTTGGCCAGCTTGGTTTTGTACTGGCACAACCACCCCAGCCTGAGCTATTTGTTCAGCGGCATGTTCATTGGCCCCACCAGTCAAGCCCCGCGGGTCGACGAAGCCCGCAACGACCAGGTTTATGAACTCGAAATCGCATTGCGCGAAATCGTGCAAAACCGGAAAAAATTTGGCGCGGAGATGCCCCCATGGCGGGTCGACCGCACCTTGCGCAACATCTTGGTCGATGTCACGGGCAACACCCACCGCAGCGAGTTTTGCATCGACAAACTGTACTCACCCGACAGCAGCACGGGCCGACTCGGCTTGTTGGAGTTGCGCGCGTTTGAGATGCCGCCCCATGCCCGCATGAGCATCGTGCAGCAACTGCTGCTGCGCGCGCTGGTGGCGCGTTTTTGGGACGAGCCCTATGTGGCGCACGTGACCCGTTGGGGCACTGAGTTGCACGACCGGTTCATGTTGCCGCACTGGATTCAAAAAGACTTTGACGACGTGCTGACCGAGCTGGGCGATTCGGGCTTTCATTTCGACCCGAGTTGGTTTGCGCCTCATTTTGAATTCCGGTTTCCGATGGTCGGCCAAATCAAGGTCGATGGCGCGGTGATGACCCTGCGCAACGCATTAGAGCCTTGGCACGTGATGGGCGAAGAAAGCACTGCCGGGGGCACCGCTCGCTATGTCGACTCGTCGTTGGAGCGCATCGAAGTGCATGTGAGTGGCATGAACGCAAGCCGCCATTGCGTGAGCGTGAACGGCCATGCGCTGCCCTTGCAGCCCACCGGTGTGGTGGGTGAGTATGTCGCCAGCGTGCGCTACAAAGCTTGGAACCCACCCTCATCGCTGCACCCCAGCATTGGCACCCACGCCCCGCTCACCGTGGACTTGGTGGACACCTGGATGAAGCGCTCTTTGGGCGGTGGCCAATACCATGTGGTGCACCCGGGCGGACGCACTTACGACAGTTTTCCGGTGAACGCCTACGAAGCCGAAAGCCGCAGACTGTCGCGCTTCTTCCGCATGGGCCATACGCCCGGGGCCATCCAGCATTTGTCCTCTTTGGGCCCCAATGCCACGCTGCACGCCAGCCCCGAGTTCCCGCACACGCTGGATTTAAGGCGCGTCTGATCGGCGACAATGGCCCGGATGCATGAGCCCTCGACCCAGCCCACAAGCCCGTCGCCCGCACACGCCATGAAGTGGCTGTCGCTGCAGCACGTGCGCGCGCCGGCGGGCCATTGGGACGAATTGAGAGGCAACGCGTCTGCTGCAGCCGATGCGATCAGTCAGTCGTGGCAAACCTTCATGGCTCCGCTGGACAACCCCAGCAGCCATGGCCAGACAGACCTGAATGCGCGCATGGCCAACTTGCAACGGCAAGTTCACGACAACGGCATCACCTACAACGTGTATGCCGCCGCTGACCAACCTCAGCGCCCTTGGTCGCTCGATCTTTTTCCGTTGATGTTGGATTCAACCGATTGGCAACAAATTTCGGCCGGTGTGTTGCAGCGCATGCACCTGCTGGAGCGCATCATGGCCGATGCCTATGGCCCGCAAAATTTGGTGCTCAGCGGTTTGTTGCCCGCCGCCTTGGTGCAAGGTCACCCGGCCTATTTGCCCGCCATGCATGGCGTGGCGCCCGTCGGTGGGCGCTATTTGTCGCTGGCTGCTTTTGACTTGGCGCGTGGCCCCGATGGCTGTTGGTGGCTGTTGTCGCAGCGCACCCAAGCCCCATCGGGTTTGGGATATTTGCTCGAAAACCGCCAAATCGTTTCGCGCCAATTTCCACAAGCCTTTGAAGCCTATCCGGTGCAGCGGCTGGCCGAAACCTACCGCACCCTGATCGACGGCTTGAAGGCGCGCAGTCCAGCGGGCGCATCGGCCCACATCGCGCTGTTAACGCCGGGCCCGTATAACGAAACCTATTTTGAGCACGCTTATCTGGCGCGCTATTTGGGCCTGAGTTTGGTGCAGGGCAACGACCTCACGGTGCGTGACGAAAAGCTGTACTTAAAAACCCTGCAAGGCTTGCAACCGGTGCATGGTTTGCTCAAACGTGTGGACGATGACTGGTTAGACCCCCTAGAGATGCGCGCCGACTCGACCTTGGGTGTGCCCGGTTTGTTGCAAGCGGTGCGCAGCGGTCATGTGCTGGTGGCCAACACGCCGGGCTCGGGCTTTTTAGAGTCCAACGCGTTGCTGGGCTTCATGCCGGCATTGGCCCGCGACCTGTTGGGCGAAGCACTGCAGTTGCCTGCCATTCCGAGTTGGTGGTGCGGCGAAGCCGCGGCTCTGCAAGACGTGTTGCCGCGCATGCACCAGTGCGTCATCAAGCCGACCTACCCCTACAACACCGACCGCCAAAGTTTTGAGCCGGTGTTGGGCCACACCTTGTCGCCGCAACAGCAACTCGAATGGGCGCAACGCATTCAGCTCGACCCCGATGCCCACACCTTGCAGTCTTGGTTGCCCTTGTCGCACCAACCCACATGGCACACCGATGCCGATGGGCAGTCGAGCATCCAATCGCGACCTGTGGTGCTGCGCGTGTTTGCCGTGGCCGATGCACACGGGGGATGGCAAGTGCTGCCGGGCGGTCTGGCCCGGCTGGGCACGCAAGAGGGCATTGCCTCGATGCAACGCGGGGGCAGCAGCGCCGATGTGTGGGTGCAGGCCGAAGCGCCAAAGCAGCCACAAAGCCAAAGCCAAAGCCAAAGCCAAAGCCAAAGCCAAAGTCAGAGTCAGAGCTCAGTGGTCAGTGATGCTGCGGCTCAGCGCCAACGCTTGGTCACCAGCCGCGCCGCTGAAAATTTGTTCTGGATGGGCCGCTACACCGAACGCACCGAGAACACTTTGCGGCTGGTGCGTTTGAGTCTTGAAATTTTGGGCAGCGAAAACCAAAACCAAGCCCATTTGCTGAACTTCATCACCCGCATGGCAAATCGCCACGGCTTGGTGCGTCCGGGTGTGCCCAGCGCCACCCAAGCCCACCGCGTGTTTGAACGCGCTTTGATTGCCGGCTTGTGGGACAAAGAACTGGCCACCAGCGTGGGCTTCAATTTGCGCGCGGTGCGTTTGGCGGCAGCCTCGGTGCGAGAGCGCTTGTCGCCCGAACACTGGCGCTTGCTTGAGCAAACCGAAGCCCGGTTTTTCAACTCCGCCAACGTCAGCCCCGGCACGGGTTCAGGCAATGGCACCGGCAGTGAAAATAGCGCCAACGCATCGTCCGAGCCCTTGCCCGACACCGTGACGGTGCAACGTTTGTTGGCCGACACCAGCCAAATGTTGGCCGCCTTGACCGGCGCACAAACCGACCGCATGAGCCGTGACGATGGCTGGCGATTGCTCTCGATTGGCCGACACATCGAACGTCTTGCATTTTTGTCAGACGCCTTGAGCGAAGCCGTGCAACTGGGCCTGATTGGCGAGCAAGCCGGTTTTGATGCGGTACTGGATTTGTTTGACAGCACCATCAGTTTTCATGCCCAGTACCAACAGAGCCGCACCCCACAAGCCATGGTGGATTTGCTGGTCACGCACAGCGACAACCCCCGCTCTTTGGGTTGGGTGGCCCACACGCTGCGGTCTCGATTGCGCCGCATGGGCGAGCTGGCCGATGGCGTCACCTTGCCCTTGGCCGAGCGTGTGCCACAGCTCACCCTTTTGGCGCCCGACACGCTTTGGCCCTTCAGCTTCAAGGCAAATAGCCAAGCTGTGCAAACCGAGGCGCCACTGCCCTTGCATGCCACTCTGGCCGAATGCCAAGTGGCCGCGCGCGAGGTGTCCGACCAATTGTGTGGCTTGTTTTTCACGCACAGCGGCGAAGCCCGCTACAGCGTGGGCGCTTGAGATTGGCACCCCCCATGCGCTTGGCCATCACACACGAAACCCGCTACCGCTACAGCCCACAGGTGCAAACCGCGCAACACGTGGCGCACCTGCAACCGTCCAACACACCTTGCCAGCAGGTCATCTGCCACACCATGCACATGGACCCCGAGGCGCTGGTGCAGCACAACATCGATGCTTTTTTGAACCACCGGGCCTATTGGGCCCTGACGCATCCGCATGACGGTTTGATGGTGCGCGCTTACAGCGAAATCGCCACCCACGACCTGCCCGACCACCACGATTTAGACCGCATCGGTCAAAGCTGGGAATCGGTGCGCGAGCACTTCAGATACCGCGGCGGCCAAGCGGGCGACATACAAAGCGGCTTTGTGTTTGGCTCGCACCATGCGCCGGTGCATGCGGCTTTTTTGGCTTATGCACAGCCCAGTTTCACGCCCGGTCGGCCGCTGGCGCAAGCCGCACTTGAATTGACTGCGCGCATGCACCGCGACTTTCGCTACGAATCCCAAAGCACCGACATCAACACGCCGGCACTCGAGGCTTTGCAAGAAAAACGGGGCGTTTGCCAAGACTTTGCGCACATCATGCTGGCCTGCTTGCGCTCGCTGGGTTTGCCCGCGCGCTATGTGAGTGGCTACCTGCTCACGCAACCGCCGCCGGGGCAAGCCCGACTGGTGGGCAGCGATGCCTCGCATGCATGGGCCTCGCTGTATGTGCCTGAGTTGGCCAGCCACGCTTGCCAAGGCTGGCTTGACTTGGACCCCACCAACGACCGCGCGGGTCTGGCCAGCCCAGGGCAAGACTATGTGCGGCTGGCGGTTGGCCGCGACTTTGCCGATGTCTCGCCCTTGCGTGGGGTGCTGCAAGGCGGCGGCTCGCACACCCTCGAAGTGGCCGTGACGGTGGCCCCGCTGGCCGACTGAACACCTCGCTCAGGGCTTCAGCGACAATCACGGTTTGACCGTTCACGCACCCGCGTGAACCCGACCTTTTAAATCGGAACAAATCCCATGAGCGTTTACGACACCCTGAAATCTTTGAACATCGCCTTGCCCCCAGTGGCGACGCCTGCTGCCGCCTATGTGCCTTTCGTGCAAACCGGCAATTTGGTTTTTCTGTCGGGCCATATTGCTAAAAAAGACGGCCAAGTTTGGGTGGGGCAATTGGGTAAAAACATCACTACTGCCGAAGGCCAGCAAGCCGCTCGCGCGGTGGCCATTGACCTGATGGGCACTCTGCACGCCGCCGTGGGCGACTTGAACAAGGTCAAGCGCATTGTCAAAGTGATGAGCTTGGTGAACTCCACCGGCGACTTCACCGAGCAACACTTGGTGACCAACGGCTGCAGCGAACTGCTTGGCCAAGTGTTTGGCGCACAAGCCGGCGCCCATGCACGCAGCGCATTTGGTGTGGCTCAAATCCCCATGGGCGCATGCGTTGAGATCGAGTTGATAGCAGAAATCGGCTAACCCCCCACAATTCACCGGAGTGACCCCATGAGCCTTTCCATGTCCAGCGCCAGCTTGCCCGTGTGCACCCGCATGCTGACCAACTTGAGCCACATCTTGAGCAAAGCCGAGCAGTTTGTCGAAACCAAAAAAATCGACCCTGCCGCGCTCACCACCTATCGCCTTGCACCCGATATGTTTCCCTTCACCCGTCAGGTGCTGATCTCATGTGATGCGGTCAAAAATGGCTTGGCGCGCCTCTCGGGCATCGAGGCGCCCAAGTTTGAGGACAACGAAACCACACTGGCCCAGTTGCAAGAGCGCATTCAAAAAACCTTGGCGTTTGTGGCCACGGTGCCGGCCAGTGCC